>JAUNHF010000007.1 GCA_030524065.1 Deinococcus sp. | reverse complement strand
CGTGCAGGGGCCGCTACGGCAGGATGGGCCGGCACCACCCTATTTGCTCTGACCTGCGCGGCGGTGGCCTGGCTGCTGGGCCAGGCGGCCAGCGCTCTGGTGCTGGACGCCACACCGCTGGCCCGCGTTTCTCCTGCCAGTGGCTTTTGGCTGAATGTGGCGGCGCTGTATGTGGCGGGATTTGGCCTGAGTGGCCTGGGCAGGGCGGGCCGCTGGGCCGGTGCCCTGGGCCTGCTCGCCTTTGCCGCCGTGCCCCTGCTGGGCTGGTGGCAGAACCTGGGCCTGGCGCAGGAATACGCCAATGTGGCTGCCTCTTTCTGGCCGCAGCTGGGGCTGCACCTGGCCCTCAGCCTGAGCGCCCTGCTCCTGGCCCTGATGCTGGGGTTGCCGCTGGGTCTGGCGGCGGCCCGCAACGAGCGGCTGTCGGGCGCGGTGCTGGGCGTGGCCGGCTTCTTCCAGACGGTGCCCTCGGTGGCGCTCTTTGGGCTGGTGCTGCCGGTTTTTTCTGCGCTGGGGCACGACACCACCCTGGGGACTTACCTGGCCTGGGCTGGCGGCGCCGTCCTGCTCGGCGCGGCCCTCTGGCGGCTGCTGAAGCCAAAGGTGGCAGGGCTGCTGGGCGGTGTGCTGGCTCTGCTGGGGGTCCAGGCGTTGCTGCTGCTGGGCGGTCTGGCCCTGATCGGGGTGCTGGAAGGCGCCTGGCTGGGCGGCCGCAGCTTCAGCCCGGCGGCGCTGTCGCTCTCAGCGCCGCTCTCGGCCTGGGGCGTGCGTGGCATCGGCGCGGCGCCAGCCCTGCTGGCACTGACCATTTACGCGCTGCTGCCGGTCGTGACCAACACCTTCGTGGGCCTGCGCTCGGTGCCGCCCGCCCTGACCGACGCTGCCCGTGGCCTGGGCATGACAGAAGGCCAGATTCTGCGCCGCGCCGAGTGGCCCATCGCGCTGCCGTTCATCATGGAAGGCGTCCGCGCTGCGCTGGTTCTGACCTTCGGCATTGCCACCATCGCGCCCCTGATCGGTGCGGGGGGCCTGGGCTTTTTTATTCAGCGGGGGGTAGAAGGCAACGTGCCCGACCTGGTGCTGCTGGGCGCCCTGCCCATCGTGCTGGTGGCGCTGCTGCTGAGCGGGCTGGTGGGCTGGATAGGAGAACGCCTGACCCCACCGGGCCTGCGGCCTGCACTGAACCGGGAAAATGAACTGTCCCAGCGCAGCGGGTCAGCCCAGGAAATGAGGAACACGCCATGATCGAATTCAGAGAAGTGACCAAGCATTTTGCCGGTGGCCCGCCCGTCCTGAGTGGCATCACCCTGGCCGTCCCCGAAGGCGAACTGGTGGTGCTGATCGGTCCCAGCGGCAGCGGCAAAAGCACCCTGATGCGGCTGGTCAACCGCCTGATCGAGCCGACCTCCGGCAGTGTGTGGGTAGATGGGCACAACGTGGCCGAAGCCGACGTGGTTGAGCTGCGACGCAACATCGGCTATGTGATTCAGAGCGTGGGCCTCTTTCCGCACCTCACGGTGGCCCAAAACGTGGAACTGGTGCCCAGCATCACCGGAGTGCCGGCCGCTCAGCGCCGCCGCCGCGCCGAAGAACTGCTGGACCTGATGGGCCTGGAACCGGCTGCCTACGCAGAGCGTTATCCTGGTCAGCTGTCGGGGGGGCAGCAGCAGCGGGTGGGCATTGCCCGCGCCCTGGCCGCCGACCCCGCCTACCTGCTGATGGACGAACCGTTCAGCGCGCTGGACCCTATCACCCGCGAGGGATTGCAGGAACAGTTCATTCGCCTCAAGCACACGCTGGGGCAAACCATTTTGTTTGTCACGCACGACGTGGAAGAAGCGGTGCGGCTGGGGGACCGCATCTGCTTGCTGGGTGATGGGGTCATCCAGCAGTTTGGCCCGCCAGATGAGTTGCTGCACCGCCCGGCCAACGGCTTTGTGGCGTCTTTTATGGGCGACAGCCGTGAGCTGCTGCGCCTGAGCCTGCGGACCGCCGCCGACTACATGCGCCCACCTGACCCAGCGGCCAGCGGGCAGGTGAGGCTTGATTGGCCGGCAGACCGCGCCCTTTCCGCGCTGCTGGGGGCCGGCGAGGCCGCCGTGCAGGTGGTGGCCGCTTCCGGCGAGGTGGTAGGTTCGCTGCGCCTGAGCGATTTTGCCCAGGCGGCGGCGCCGCAGGTTGCCGGAGAGCAGCGCTGATGGGCCGCTCTGGCCTTCAGGCGGCACTTGTGGTCGCCGGCTGGGCCGCGTTCTTCTGGTTGGTCGCAGCGCAGGGGCTGTGGGCCAGGGCGCTGCACCGGCTCTTTCCTGGGGTCAGCGCACCGGTCTACGGGCGCAACACCCTCTGGGAGCTGACCTGGCAGCATCTGGGCCTGACTGGGGTGACCATGGCACTGGTGGTGCTGATTGGCGTGGGCCTGGGCGTATGGGCCACCCGGCCGCAGGGCCGCGCCTTTCTGCCGCTGGTGAACAACCTCACCACCGTGGGGCAGACTTTTCCGCCGGTCGCGGTGCTGTTTTTGGCCCTGCCGCTGGTGGGGTTTGGCTCGGTGGGCGCAGTGGCCGCCCTTACGCTGTATGCGCTGCTGCCGGTCGCCCGCTCCACCGTGTTGGGCTTGCAGGGGGTGCAGGCGCCGGTGCTAGACGCCGCGCGGGGCCTGGGCCTCAGCGCGTCCCAGCAGCTGTGGCGGTTGGAAGTGCCGGTGGCGCTCCCGGCAATGCTGGCCGGCATCCGCACGGCCCTGGTGCTGACCATTGCCACCGCCACCCTGGCCCCGATGGTGGGCACCGGGGGACTGGGCGTGCCCATCATCGCGGGGCTGGGGGCCGACAATCTAGCGCTGATTTTGCAGGGCGCCATTCCAGTGGCGTTGCTGGCGCTCCTGGGCGACCTGAGCATGCGCACGCTGGAGCGTTGGCTGACCCCCTGGGCACGCTGAGTAGCTGCCAACCGCAGAAAAAAGGCTCAGCAAAAGGCTCAGCGGTCCAGAGTTCAGCGCCTCGGAGTTGGGGTCAGATGTTCTTCCTGCCCGGTGACCGCTGTGATCCGCGTATGGACGCACCTTTCACTCAGGCAGTGGGGTGCCGCCGGACCGGCACACTAGCCCCGGACCTGATGGGATTCTGCTCGTCGGGTCAAGTCGGTATCAGCGCTGCCCCATCACTCTCATGAGAGGCGCTCCTAGATTGAAGCTGTGCTGAAAACCGGTTCCTACGTTCTGGCTGCTCTGCTGCTGTTCGCTGCAGTGTTCGCGCTGTTGCCGGCCCGTAGCCCGCGCACCGAGACAGGGGCCACCCTGCGTGGGGTGTCGCTGACCCTCTATCCGGCCAGCGACCCCGACGCTTCCTGGACCTTCGAAGCCGGTCAGGTCGTGAACGACCCCCTGAGCGGTGAAACTCACCTGTCTGGCCTCAAAGATGGTGGCCGCTGGCTGCGCGAACGTGACGCAGCGGGGCAGCTCACCGGCAAGACAGTGCTGGACGCCCGCTTAGACGCCAAAGACCTGACCATTGACCGGCAGGACAACATGGTGACCGACTCGGCCACCATTTCCCTCCTAAAGGAATGCGCCGTGGTCAAGCTGAGCGGCAACGATGCCCAGCCGGTGCGCGTGGAACAGAACACCGGCTTCAGCGCTCCTGTCTCCGAGGTCACTGCTCCTGGGTTTCATTCCGAGATTCCCGAACTGGCGATGACCTTTGATTTCAATATTACTGGAGGCCGCACCGACAGTCAGACAGGCTGGAACATGAACGCCACCGAGCAGTGCGTGGACGGCCAAATCGTTCCCATCTGAGCGGTTTGCTCGCGGCCCAGCCTGACAAAGTCACTTCTGTCTCCCCGCCCAAACACTTTCCTGAGGAGGAATCCCCATGACCCTGACCCCCACTGCCAAAAAAGCCGTTACCTTCGCCCTGCTGGCCCTGACCGGCACTGGCGTGCTGGCCCAGGCCAACGCCAACCGCATCATCAACATTCAGGGGGCGCCGCGCGGCGATTTGCGGAGCGGCCCCATTACCTTTACGGGCAATCCGGTTCGGGCCACGGTCAGCACCCTCAGCATCACCGCCACCGAAGCCCAGCTCACGGCGCCCCAGGGCCAGACCATCGTGGGGTCGCAGGGCAAGCGCAACTCGCGCTTTAGCGGTGACGTCAAGGTGCAGCGCGGCCGCCTGACCGCCCAGGGCTCCGATCTGACATACAGCGAAGCCACCGGGCAGGGCGTGCTGCGCGGCAATGCGCGGGCGTCGTTCGTTCCGGAAAAGCGGGGCGGCGAAACGGTGCAGATCAAGGCGCAGAGCATGAGCCTGGACGTGGACAACAATGTTTCGACCTCCAAGGGCAGCGTGGTGCTGCGGCAGGGCAACCAGAGTGCCGCCGCCGCGCAGCTGGTCTTTGACGAAGACCGCGAACTGGGCGTGCTGACCGGCTCTGCCCGCCTGCGCCAGGAAGCCAGCGGCAACCAAAAGGAACTGCTGATCACCGGCGGTGAGGTGCGCGCCCTGACCGGCAACAAAACCATCTACGTCAAGGGCAATGTGAAGCTGGTCCAGGGTTCGATCACCACCACCGGCAACGCCCTATTCTACGACGACAACAAGAACGTGGCCTATGTGGTGGGCAACGCGGTCAGCCGTGATTCCAAGAGTGGCTCTACTGTGCGTGCCCCGTCCAGCGGCGCGCTGGAACAGCGGACCGACCTGGCCCGCGTCCGCACCCTGAGCAGCGGCTATCAGATCCCGGCCTCGCAGTTCAAGCTGCGCGGCGAGTAAGCCGGGCCGGTGAGGGACGGTGCCGTGGTGAAAAGGGATGGCCGGAAGACCCTGGCCGCGCTGGGGCTGGCGCTGAGCTTCGGCGCAGCCCTGGCCCAGACGCCCTGGCCGGCTCCGCCCTCCTCTTCGCCGGCTGCCGCCCCGGCTCCTGTCGCTCCGGCTCCGGCGCCTGAAGACTCGGTTCCCAAAGACAGACGCGTTGCTGAAGTGCCAGCAGACGGGGCCGCCGATGATGGGGCCGCCGACTGGGCCGACGATGATTGGGCCGAGATTGAGCGGTGGGCTGAGGAAACGGCCACGCCCGCAGAGGCGGAAGCGGCGGCCGAGACGGCACCGGGCAACGAGTATTCGTCCCTGGAGTTGCTGCGCCAGGGCGACGACGGCCAGCAGCGCCGCATTCGGGTGGTCCGCAAGGGCACCGATGATGCCAGCGGGATTTTTACCATTTGTCAGCCACGGGAGGGTGAAGATCCCAATGGGCCCAGCCTGGCCGTATTCAGCGAGTCCGGCGCGGGCGGGGTCGAAATCAGCATTGACAAGAATCTGATCCGGGTGCCCCTGGCCCTGGTCACCCAGCGGCAGCGCCCGGACGGCACCGCTGGAGACGGTCAGATTGAGGCGGGCGGCGGCGCGGCCCGCCTGCTGGACGAAGCTCCGGCAGGGGCCACCGACCGCCTCAGCCGCTGCGCCGTGGCCGCCGAATCCCGTGACGTGCCCGGCGCTGTGCAGGTCACTCAGGGCCAGACCCAGCTGACCGGCCAGCGCCTCAAGTACGACGAGTCTGACGGGGTAGCGCGCATCGCCGGCCCAATCACGTTTCAGCGGGACGTGCCGGACAGCGAGAGCGGCGATCTGTCCGGCACGTCAGGCAGTATTGAGATGGACGTGGACCGCGAACGCACCGTGCTGGTGGGCGATGTGGTCCTCAATTCGAGCGGGGGCCGGATCAGCCGCGCTGCCCGCGTGGAGTACGACGACGGGGCCAACCTGGCACGCCTGATCGGTACGCCTGAGCAGCCGGCCGTGACCACCCGGGGTCAGGAGCGGCTACAAGCCGCCGAGATCCTTTATGACCTTGACCGCGACGAAGCCATTGCCTGGGCTTCGGCGGGGGTGCGGATCAGCGGCGAGTTCTCGGATGGACCCTGAAGGCTGATGTTTCAGAGGCGGTTGAGCCGGAATCAGCCCCTGTGCCTGCCTCTGAAACGGTGTGCCACTTATTTTGCCTTTGCCTGCTGCTCTCCTAGGGCCGCCAGCGCTTCACGCAGGGTCTGGGCGCTGCGTTCCAATTGCTGGGCTTCTTCTGCTGTCAGCGGAGGTTGAAGGGTCTGCTCTATGCCCCCGCGCCCGACCACCCTTGGCAGTGACATGGCGGTGCCGTAGGGCGTCGGGCCGCTGACCGTCAAGATGGCACGGCGGTTCAGAACCACGGCTTCTACAATGCGGGCCAGCGCGGCACCGATGCCGTAGTAGGTGGCCTGCTTGCCCGCGATGATGGCCGCCGCCGCGTCCCGCGTGCCCCGGTCAATTTCTTCCCGGACGCTGCTGTTCCAGGGCAGGTCACGGGCCGCCATAAATTCCTCAACCCGCAGTCCGGCAATCTGCACGGTGCTCCAGGCCAGCACTTCGCTGTCGCCGTGTTCACCCAGTACGTAGCCGTGCACATGGGTGGCGTCCACACCGGCCCGCTGCGCGATGAGGTGGCGAAAGCGGGCGCTGTCCAGCACGGTGCCCGAGCCCAGCACCGTCTGCTCGGCCGGTGCGTAGCTGGCGGCCAGATCGGTCAGCAGGTCTACCGGGTTGCTGGCAATAATCAGCGCGGCCAGTGGCGCCGCTTCGCAGACCTGCGGAATCAGTTCCCGGAAGATGGCGGCGTTGCGCTCCAGCAGTTCCAGGCGGGTTTCGCCAGGCTTCTGGTTGGCTCCGGCGGCCACCACGACGGCCTCGCAGCCGCTCAATGCCGCAAAGTCACCGCTGGTCACGCGGGTGCCGTGGCTGACCGGCGCCGCGTGGGCGATGTCTTCGGCTTCGGCGCGGGCTCGGTCCTGGTCGCGGTCCACCAGCACCAGGTCGCTACAGGTACCGCGCAGCGTGAGCGCATAGGCCGCCGTCGCGCCCACAAAGCCGCTGCCAACCACTCCGACCTTCACAGCGTATCTCCGCTGGGAGCTTCTGCATGATGGGGCTCTGCGGGGCCATGCCCGGCTGCCCCGCGCCGCGGCAGCCGCACGGTCAGCACCGGCACCGGGCTGCGGGCCACCAGTTTTTCGGCGGTGCTGCCCAGGAAAAAATGTTCCAGCGGGGCACGGGCGTGGGTGCCGACCACCAGCAGGTCGGCGTGCCAGGCCTGCGCGGCGTCCAGTAAGCTGCTGACCGGGTCGCCCACCAGCTGTTCTTGGCTCTCTCCTGGCTGTGCCAATCCGGCCAGCTGCTGGGCGTCGCCCTGCTCCAGCGTGTCCAGCAAGGCAGGGTCATACCCCACCGGCGCGAGCCCGCCCATCACATCCGGCGCAGCGGTCATGCGGACATCCAGCGCGTGCAGCAGCCGCAGCTCTGCACCCGGAAACCGCGTGCGGGCCACCTCTAGTGCATGCAGCGAAGAAGGCGAGAAGTCGATGCCAACCGCGATACGGCGGAAACCCCCAGCTGAATTGGACATAGCTCAGGGTACGCTGGCCCGGTAAGGCAGATGTCACCGGCACCGAACAGGCCCGCCCCAGGAGATCACTGGGGCGGGCCATAGGGCGCAGCTGTGTGTTTTATACGGCGCCGTGCTGTGCGGACGTCACTCGGCGCCGTACCCCAGCAGGTCCAGCAGGCGTTCCAGTTCCTCGCGTGATCCGTAATTCAGCTCAATGCGGCCTTTGCCTTCCCCGGTGATCTTGACGCGGGTGCCGGTGCGGCGGCTGAGGTCCACCTCAATCTGTTTGAAGGGACGCGGCGGATTCACTTTGAGTGGCCCGGCCACCTCACGGCTGCGGCGCAGCGCCTCGGCTTCGCGGACATTCAGGCTGCGGCGGCGAATCTGTTCCAGCGCCCAGAGCCGGTCCTCTTCGGGTTGGGCCAAGATGGCGCGGGCGTGCCCCGCACTAATTTCGCCCCCTTCCAGCGCCTGAAGTGCAGCGTCCGGCAGGCTGAGTAGGCGCAGGGCGTTGGCAACGGTGCTGCGGCCCTTGCCCACCGCCTGCGCCACTCCCTCCTGGTTCAGGCCATGCTCCATCAGCGTCTTGTAGGCGCGGGCTTCTTCCAGGGGGCCCAGATCCTCGCGCTGCAAGTTCTCAATGATGGCGATTTCCAGGGCTTCGCGGTCGGACAGATCGCGGATGATGACCGGCAGCTCATCCACCCCGGCCAGCTGAGAGGCCCGCCAGCGGCGCTCCCCGGCCACAATTTCAAAGGCGTCGCCGCGTGGGCGAACCAGCAGCGGCTGCAAGATGCCCTTTTCGCGGATGCTCTGGGCCAGCTCGGCCAGGGCGGTCGGTTCAAAAACCTGCCGGGGCTGGTAAGCCGCTTGCATCACCCGGTGGGTGGGCAGCAGCTGCACGCCGCGCCGCTCGTGTTCCTGCTCCGGGGGCTGCTCGGCGTCGGCCGTGCGGGGACGCGCACTTTCTTTGCGGCTGAGCAGGGCGTCCAGACCCCGGCCGAGGCTGGACTTTTTAGGACTTTTGGACACGCTGAATCACCTCCTCGGCTAGGCGCTGGTAGGCGGCGGCACCGAGCGAATTGGGGGCAAACAGATTGATGGGCTGCGCGAAGCTGGGAGCTTCCGACAGCCGCACATTGCGGGGAATGACGGCGCCGAAGACCAGCGGGCCGAAATGCTTGCGGACCGTGGTTTCCACTTCCTGCGCCAGGTTCGTGCGGCCATCAAACATGGTCAGCACCACGCCCAGCACCTGAAGCTGTGGGTTGAGGTTTTCCTGTACCCGCTCCACCGTTTCCATCAGGCCGGCCAGCCCTTCCAGGGCAAAGTATTCGGCTTGCAAAGGAATAATCAGCCGGTGGGCGGCCGCCAAGACATTCACGGTCAGCGGTCCCAGGCTGGGCGGCGCGTCAATAATGGCCAGGTCATAGCCGGTCACGCTCGCCAACAAGCGTGAAAGGGCGTCGGGGTCGTCGGCCAGCTCCACGCCGGCTCCAGCCAGGTCCGGGGTGGCCGGCAGCACGTCCAGTCCTGCCTGCACCGAGACCTGGGTGTAGCTGCTCACCTTGCCGGGAAGCCCCAGGGCCTCATACAAGCCCTCTTCGGCGTCACGCAGGCCCAGGGCGCTGGTGGCATTGCCCTGCGGGTCCATGTCCAGCAGCAGCACCCGCTGCCCCTGCGCGGCCAGATATGCGGCCAAGTTCACCGCTGTGGTGGTCTTGGCGACGCCGCCTTTCTGATTGACGATTCCTATTATTTTCACAGTGCTGCCTCAGTTCATGGTTGGAAAATGCTGCGGCCTACTCTGGCCTGCGTGGAATGCGCTGCGGTGCCCTGGTCCGCTGCATCGGCCCGGAGCCTCAGCCCAGGGGCCGCTTGTTGGGAATGCCGGTGCGGCGGGGATAGCTGTCCGGAGTCTCGGCTGTTTTACGCAGGATCAGCAGACTGCGGGGATCACCCAGCACAGGCAACTCGCCGTGCCACTCGGTGTCTAGCTCACCGCCCACCTGATTTGCTGCGCGCAGGCCAGCGCCGCGTTCTTCCTCGCTCAAGTGTCCTTTTTGTGCAACCAGCACGCCGCCCAGCTTGAGCAGCGGCAGGGCCAGCTCGGCCAAGATAGGCAGCGCCGCCACCGCCCGGGTCACCACGACATCATAGTGTGCGCGGTGCTGTGGACTGCGCCCCACTTCTTCGGCGCGGCCGCTCAGGCCAGTTACAGAGACGCCCAGTTCTCTGGCCGTCCGCTCCACGAAGGCCACTTTTTTGGCCGTGGCGTCCAGCGCGGTGATCTGTAGGTCGGGGCGCACGATGGCAAGCGGCAGAGCAGGGAAGCCAGCGCCTGTGCCCAAGTCCAGCACCCTGGCTCCCTGAGGCCACTCGCCCGCGCTAAGGCAGCCGAGCGAATCCACAAAGTGCTTGAGCACGATGTCGCGTTCGCTCTGCAAAGCGGTCAGGTTCATTTGCGCCGAGCCTTCTAGTAGGCGACCATACAATCGGGCAAACAGCGTCTGCTGAGCAGAATTCAAGGGGTGCCCAGCCGCACTGGCCGCTTGCTGCAACAGGCTCTGGCCGGCTGCCGAGAGCGGGTCAGGCGGTGCGGATGAGGGGGACGCGGGGCCAGCAGACATCATTCTTGGCAGTATAGCGGCCTACATCAGGCCTGCCTGTGTTTCACATGAAACAACTCTCCCGTGCCCTCTGATGTTTCATGTGAAACAAGCGCGGCTTAACATTGCAGGGAGTGTGCTTCTGACCCCTGACGCTGCCTAAGGTGAACCAGCAGGGCACTGATATCGGCGTGGCGCACTCCCTGAATGCGGCTGGCCTGTTCCACAGTGGCAGGGGCGTGCTTCAGCAGTTTCTCGCGCCCTTCCAGCGACAACGAGGCCACTGCGCTGAAATCCACCCCGCTCAGGCTGAGGCGTCCAGCTTTGGCTTCGGCGTCCAGCTGGCGGCGGGCACGGTCCAAATAGCCGGCATACTTGACCCGGATTTCCACCGCTTCCTTTTCCTCACGGCTCAGGTCGGGCAGGGTCATGCCCTGCGCCTCCAGCCCGCGCAGCGTGACTTCGGGGCGCCGCAGCCAGGTGTCCAGCGGTTTGCCCTCCAGCTTCTGATGGCTCAGGGCCTGGATGCCGTCAGCCACACGCTCATATTTGGCCTGCACCGCGTTCAGGCGGTCTTGCCCCACCAGACCCAGCTGATGCCCTAGCGGCACCAAGCGCTCGTCGGCATTGTCCTGGCGGACCAGCAGGCGGTGCTCCACCCGGCTGGTCATCATCCGGAAGGGTTCATCGCAGCCCTTGAGGATCAGGTCGTCCAGCAGCACTCCCAGGTAGCCATCAGCGCGGCTGAAGGTCTGCTCGGGAAGTCCGGCGGCGCGGCGGGCGGCGGCCGTCCCAGCCACCAGTCCCTGCATGGCCGCTTCCTCGTAGCCGCTGGTGCCGTTCAGCTGCCCAGCGGTGTACACCCCTGGCAGCCGCCGCGACTCCAGATTCATGGTCAGCTCGGTCGAGTCCACCACGTCGTATTCCACTGCGTAGGCGTAGCGCTGAATCACGGCCTGCTCGAATCCCGGCAGGGTGCGGACCAGGATGTCTTGCAATTCGGGCGGCAAGCTGGAGGAAAAGCCCTGCAAGTACACCTCGCTGGTTTCCAGCCCTTCGGGTTCCACGAACAGCAGATGCCGGTCATGGTGGGCAAAGCGCATGATCTTGTCCTCAATGCTGGGGCAGTAGCGGGCGCCGGTCGCGTCAATATCGCCCGCGTACATGGCCGAGTTACCAATGTTCTCCTGCACCAGCCGGTGGGTCAGTGGAGTGGTGTGGGTTTGCCAGGTCGGAGACGCCTCTGCGTGCAGGCCGGGCGTCCCGGTAAAACTCCGCGCTGGGCGGTCAGCAGGAATCAGGGTCAGATCGTCAAAGCGCACCGAGTCGGCCCGCACACGCGGCGGGGTGCCGGTTTTGAAGCGCTTGAGGGTATGCCCCGCACGTTCCAGGGCTCCACTCAGGAAGCGGGAAGGCGGCTCACCCTGGCGTCCCTCGTGGCGCGACTGCCGACCATACCAAGTGACTCCGCGCATAAAGGTGCCGGCAGCGACCACCACACTGCGTGCCCAGAAACGCCGCCCATCGGTGGTGATGACCCACCATCCGCCCTGGCCGTCACTCTCTAGGTCAGCCGCCTCGCCGCGCAGGATATCTAATTCCGGCACCGACAAGAGTGTTTCTTGCGCCACCGTGGCATACAGGTCGCGTTCGTTCTGCACGCGCAGCGACTGCACTGCCGGTCCTTTGCTGGCGTTCAGCACCCGGGTATGAATGGCTGTCTGATCGGCCAGTGTGGGCATCAGCCCGCCCAGCGCATGCAGCTCGAACACCAGCTGGCTTTTGCCGGGGCCACCCACCGACGGGTTGCAGGGCATGCGCCCGATGGTGGCGGGGTTGCCCACCAGCATGGCCGCCCGGCCAAACTTTGCGGCGGCCCAGGCGGCTTCGGTTCCCGCGTGGCCGCCGCCGATCACTATGACGTTCCAGCGGTCTTTCATGCCCGCCAGCTTAGCGAGTGGAGGGGGGCGGCATTGTGTGCTGGCGGATACCGGGCCCCCGGCCGCCGCCCAGTGACCTTGCCCGGATGACATCTGTAAATCTGCAGAGCGGTGAAAGATTATAAAGAATGACCCAGTTCCCCTCATCTGATCCACTTGGCAGAAGATAGGCGCGCAAAGTTGTCTGGCACGCATGGCGGGGGTATATCGGTCTGCTCCACTGCTCCTTCACCCAGGCAAATTGAGCTATGATGGCGGCGCACATTAACCCACAATTCATTTGCTCTGCTGCCCCCGCTCTGGCTACAAAGCTGGCTGGCGGTCCCGGTCTCCGGGTTCCGGCAAGGCGGGTTTCCGGCAGAACCTCAGGAGACCAATACATGCAGATTCAACCGTTTACCGCGGAACCTCTCCGCTGGGTGTCCGAGCAGGGCGAGCCGCTTCAGGCCCTGCCGGACCGCTACACGCCCGAGTTCATCCGGGGGCTGTACCGCGACATGTTCCGCGCCCGCGAGTTTGACCGCAAGCTGATTACCTTGCTGCGTCAGGGCCGCACCAGCTTTTATGCTCAGGCGCACGGCATGGAAGCGACCCAGGTGGGGTTGGCCCGTGCCTGCCGCGCTGGGCACGACTGGTGGTGGCTGTATTACCGCGACCACCCCATCATGCTGACCCTGGGCGTGCCGATGATTCAGATGATCAGCCAGATCATGGGCACCAACAGCGACATTTGCCGGGGCCGCCAGATGCCGCACCACTTCAGCGCGCCCAGCCACAACGTCGTCTCAATCAGCTCCAGCATCGCTTCGCAGATTCCCCCAGCGACCGGCACCGCGATGGCCCAGAAGTACCTAGGCACCGATGAAATCACGGTCTGCACCTTTGGCGACGGAGCGACCAGCGAAGGCGACTGGCACGCCGGGGTCAACATGGCCGCCGTGAAGCGGGCTCCCGTGATGTTTGTGTGTGAGAACAACCAATGGGCCATTTCCACCGGCGTGGCCGAGCAGACAGCCAGCGAAACCATCCACATCAAGGCCCGCGCTTACGGCATTCCCGGCTACTACGTGGACGGCAACGACGTGATCGCCGTGCTGGAAGTGATGGGCGCCGTGGCCGAGCGGATTCGCAGCGGCGAAGGCCCCGCAATTGTAGAAGCCCTGACCTACCGGGTAGGCTCGCACTCCAACGCCGACGCCGACGCCGAGAAGCACTACCGCACCCGCGAAGAGGTGGAGCAGTGGACCGGCCGCGACCCTATTGAGCGCGTGGAGAAGCTGCTGGCCTACCTGGGCCGCCCCATCACCGCCGAAGAAAAAGAGGCGCTGAGCCAGGAAGTAAACGCCGAGGTAAACGCCGCCATTGAGGAAGCGGCGGCCAGCGGCACACCCGAGTGGGACGTGATGTTCCAGGATGTCTACGCCGAGCAACCCCCGCACCTGGCCGAGCAGGAGGCTTATGTGCGCGCCGAACAGGAGGTGGGCGCATGAGCCTGACTGCCGAAGAACGACTGACGCATGATCTGCCCGCACGGGCCGCCACCGAGGGGGGTGCCAATGAACCCAAGGGGCCAGGTGAATACAGGGGACAAGGTGCTGCCAGCGGCGAAACCCGCACCATCAACCTGATCACTGCCGTCACCGAGGCGCTGGACGAAGAGCTGACCCGTGACGAGCGCGTGGTGGTGTTCGGAGAAGACGTTGGCCCACGCGGCGGCGTCTTTATGGCGACCGCTGGACTGACAGCCAAGCACGGCGAACACCGCGTGTTTAACACCCCGCTGTCCGAAGCGGCCATTGTGGGGGCCGCAGTGGGCATGGCGATTCGTGGTATGCGCCCGGTGGCGGAAATTCAGTTTGCGGATTATATGGGCCCGGCCTTCGATCAGATTCTGTCGCAGGCGGCCAAGGTGCGTTACCGCTCTGGCGGCAACGACACCGCCCCGCTGGTGATCCGCACGCCCTCGGGCGGGGGCGTCAAGGGTGGGCACCACCACAGCCAGAGCCCCGAAAGCTACTACGTGCACATGGCCGGCATCCAGGTCGTGATGCCTAGCACCCCCTACGACGCCAAAGGTCTGCTCAAGTCGGCCCTGCGCGGTCAGGACCCGGTGATTTTCTTTGAGCCCAAGCGGCTGTACCGCGCCGCCAAAGGCGAAGTGCCGGTTCAGGACTACACCGTGCCCATCGGCAAAGCAGCGCTGCGCCGTGAAGGCAGCGACCTGACCATCATCGGCTACGGCGGCGTCATGCCCGACGTGCTGGACGCCGCGCAGGCCCTGGCCGCCGAGGGGGGCGTGCAGGCCGAAGTGCTGGACCTGCGTTCGCTGATGCCCTGGGACAAGGAAGCGGTGCTGACCAGCGTCGCTAAGACCGGCCGCGCCGTGCTGGTCAGCGAGGCCCCCCGCACAGCCAACTTTATGGGCGAGGTGGCCTACTCGATTCAGGAAGCACTGTTCGATTCGCTGCTGGCCCCGGTGTTGCAGGTGGCCGGCTTTGACATGCCCTACCCCTACGTGCAGGACAAGATTTACCTCCCAGGCGGCAACCGCATTGCGGCGGCCTGCGTGCGGGCGCTGAACTACTGACGGCTGGCCCCAGCCGGAGCGGTCATGGGGCCAGGTCGCCCCTTGCCTGCTCACTCCGGCCAGGGGGGCCGAATCCCGAACTCTCCCATTCGAATGAATGTTTAAAGAAACCGAGGTGACTGATGAAAGAAGTGCTGCTTCCTGAACTGGCCGAAAGCGTGGTCGAAGGCGAAATTCTCAAATGGATGGTAGCGGAGGGTGACACGGTCGCCGCCGAGCAACCCCTGTGCGAAGTGATGACCGACAAAGTTACGGTAGAGCTGCCCAGTCCCTTTGCGGGCACGGTGGCGCAGTTGCTGGTCAAGGAAGGCGACGTGGTGGCCGTGCACGCTCCTTTGCTGCTGCTGGATGAAACGGGCGGCGCCGCTGCCGGAAGCGCGGAGACCTCTGCCCAGACGCCCAGCCCCGAGCAGGCCATCCAGGACACCGGCGAAAATCCGCGCACCGAGGAGGCCCAGTTGCCCCCGCAGGCCGAGGAAGAGCGTTCTATCGTTGAGGCCGGGCACATCGCCAAGGACGACGATTCCAGCAGTCTCTTTAGGGCGTTCGAGACGGGCGGCGCCGTCAAGGTGCAGGGGCTGAAACGGGCAGAGGCCGCGTCCGCGCAGGCACCCGCCCCCACTGGCAGTGCGGGCCGCGCCGATGGCCGGATTCTGGCGGTCCCGGCTGCCCGTCAGCTGGCCCGCGAGATGGGCCTTGACCTCAAAGACGTGCAGGGCAGTGGCCCCAACGGCCGGATTCGCATTGCCGACGTGGCCGCCCACCTCAAGGCGCAGACGCCGGCCCAGGGCGCTGCGACTGCGCCGGCGGGCGCTCAGGGCGGCCTGCCGGTGCCTCCGGTGCAGTACCGCACCCCCAAGGGCTACGAGCACCTGGAAGAGCGGGTGCCGCTGCGGGGCATGCGCCGCGCCATCGCCAACCAGATGCTGGCCAGCCACCTGTACACCGTGCGCACCCTGACGGTGGACGAAATCAACATGACCCGGCTGGTGCAGTTCCGCGACCGGGTCAAGGGCGAAGCGGCGGCGGCTGGAGTCAAGATCAGCTACCTGCCGTTCATATTCAAGGCGGTGGCGGCGGCACTCAAAAAGTACCCCAGCCTCAACACTTCCTTTGACGAGGCCACCCAGGAAATCGTGCAGAAGCGCTACTACAACATGGGCATGGCGGTGGCGACCGACGCCGGTCTGACCGTGCCGGTGCTGCGTGACGTGGACAAGAAGTCCGTATACGAGCTCGCCCGCGAGGTGGTGGACCTGGCTGGCCGCGCTCAGGAAGGCAAGCTCAAGGGCGACGAGCTGTCTGGCAGCACCTTTGCCATCACCAACATCGGCTCCATCGGGGCGCTGTTCTCCTTCCCGATCATCAACGTGCCTGACGCGGCCATTCTGGGCATTCACTCTATCCAGAAGCGCCCCATCGTGAACGAAAACGACGAAATTGAGATTGCCTACATGATGTACATCTCGCTGTCGTTTGACCACCGCCTGGTAGACGGCGCCGAGGCGGCCCGCTTCTGCAAGGAAGTGATTCGCCTGCTGGAAAACCCGGACCGTCTGATGCTGGAAGCGATGTAACGGCCCGCACGCTGCCAAGCGGAGCGCTGCGCCTGGGCACCTGCCCGGGGCAGCGCTTTTTGCGCTTTTCTGCGTAGTTTCTTTAGCCTGCATCAAGTCCGGGCCGGGCCGGGTCACGCCGGCGTCAGCTTGACTGCTTATGCTGTGGTTATTAAAGCAGTGGCCTGTGCGGCGCAGAGGCCACCCAAGAAACAGAAACGAATGTGGGCCCACGCTGCCCGCAGAATGGAGAGAAAGATGCACAGAGGAGTTGCTGGACGCTGGTTGAAGGGGGCATTGGCCCTGCTGGCCCTTGCCGGCCTGAGTGCGCCGGCCGCTGCGCTGGACATGATGGTGTGGGATCAGAACCTGGAGACCAAGCTGGCTTACGGTGAGCTGGAAAGCGGGGTCATACGCGGCAAGGTGATCCGTGACTCGCAGGGCGGCGTGGTGATTTTGTTTTCCCGCAGTGACGTGGAGCGCCGCCGTTCGCAGTACCCAGGCCTGCGCTCCCGCTATGAGGGCGAGCTGCGCGGCGGCCAGATCCTGATCAAGCTGTCCGGTGGCCTGCAAACCCTGGAACAGTTCCTGGCGTCCTATAAACTGAAACTTGAACTCACCGAAATTTCAGGAGGAAGATAGATGCTGCCCCAATTGCTGCTGGTCGAAGACGATCCCCACCTGGGTCCGCTGCTGCGTGACTACCTGAACGCGGACTATCAGGTGCATCACGCCGCAACCCTGCGCGCCGCCGAGGACTGGCTGGGCACCCACGCCCCGCAGCTGATCCTGCTGGACCTGAACTTGCCCGACGGCGACGGCCTGGACCTGGTCGCGGCTGCGGCAGTATTCCTCTACGCCAGTGCTGGTGCTGTCGGCCCGCTCGGACGTGCAGCAGCGGGTGGCTGGCCTGAACGCCGGCGCCGACGATTACCTGACCAAGCCTTTTGCCATGCCCGAACTGGAAGCCCGCATCACCGCGCTGCTGCGGCGCACGGCGTCGGGCGGTGGGGTGAATCTGGGCAACACCAGCCTGTCGACCAGTTCGCTCACCATGACGGTAGAAGGCGAGCAGATCAACCTGACCGAGCATGAGGCCCGCATTCTGGAACTGATGATGCGGACCCCCGAACGGGTCTTTAGCCGCGCTGATATCGAGTCGCATCTGTACGGCTGGGAAACCCCCAGTTCCAACTCGGTGGAAGTCCGTATCTCGCAGCTGCGCAAAAAGCTGGACGGAGCCGGGTCGGACCTGCGTATTCGCACCATCCGCAACGTCGGCTACGTGCTGCAAAGCTAAGGCGCGGAAGCCAGGGTTTTTGCGCCGTGCCCGGTTCCCTGCCCATGCTCAGCAGTGCCAAGGTGGCCTGGCACGAAAGCCTGCGTTTTCGCCTGGCGCTGGCCTTCAGCCTGGTCACGCTGGTGCTGGTCACGCTGGTAGGCGGCGCCATGATGACGCTGCTGCTGCGCGGGATGGACAGCCAGTTTCAGATGCGGCTGACCGACCGGGCCGACACCCTCTCGCAGCGCCTGAGCGACCCGGCAGCGGGCCTGGGCGAGACGCTGGGGCCGGCCCTGGACAACTTCTCTGCCGTGGTGGACGAAAAAGGCACAGTGGTGTTGGCGTCCCGCGACTCGCTGGCCCCGCTTGAGATTGGGGACCACTTTCCCTATCCGCTGGACGGCGACCTGAGCCTTGGCGGCGTGCCCTTCCGGGGGGCGTCGCGGGCGCTGAGTGGATTTTTTGAGGGGCAGACCCTCTGGGTGGCGCTGCCCAGCGAACCGCTGGTGGACGCGGGCGACGCGGCCCGCCGCGCCCTGCTGCTGGCGATGCTTGTGACCCCGCTGCTGACGCTGCTGCTGGGCTACTTGCTGGGCCAGCGTATGCTCTCTCATCTGGGCCACGCTGCGCTGCTGGCCGACCGGATCAACCCGTCCCACAGCGTGGCCGCTTTGCCGCTGCCCGAACGGCGCGATGAGGTCCACCGCCTGATCAGTGCCATCAACCGCTTGCTGGTGCGGATTGATGCGCAGCAGCACCGCGAAAAGGCCCTGCTGGGCCAGATCGTACACGAACTGGGGGCGCCGCTGACTGTGCTCAAAGCGACGCTGGACCGCGCCGGCGAGCGCACCGGCGACCCTGAAATCCAAAAAGCCGCGCTGGTCACCGACGAGCTGACCTTTACCACCCAGGACCTGATGCAGCTGGCACGCGGCGAACTGGACCTGAAGCTGGTCTGGCACCTGATCGGGGCGGCGGGCCTGCGCGACCGGCTGGAGCGGCTGGTGCCAGGGACCGAGTACACCGGCGACTGGACCGGCATGATCCTGTGCGATCCCGACCGGCTGACCCAGGCCCTGCGGAACCTGCTGGCAAATGCCCGCCGGGCGGCCGGGCCGGGCGGGCGGGTCACGCTGCGGTTGGCCTCGGTGGGCGATCAGTTGCATTTCACCGTGCGTGACACCGGCCCTGGCCTGCCGGGCGACCTGGGCGAGCGCATCTTTGACCCGTTCGTGAGTGGCAGTGGGTCCAGTGGTCTGGGGCTGAGTGTCAGCCGCCAGATTGCCGAACTGCATGGCGGCACCCTGACCGGCGGCAACAATCCTGCTGGGGGCGCCGAGTTTCGCCTCAGCATCCCCGACGCGCTGCTGGAAGGGGAGGGTGAAGAGGAAGCGGTCTGCGGGGAAGAAGACATGGCCGCAGCCCCTCCTGACACTCCGGAAAGGCCGCCTGAACAGACCGGGCCTGCTGGTCCTTCCGGGCGGTAGGTTGCCGCCGCAGGTCGCTGCGCTGCGGGCCATTCGCTCCCGTATGCTGGGGACGTGAGTCTGTTCGCCCCCAGCCCCGCGCCCCTGCCTGACGCCGCCGGCGAGCTGCTGGCCCTGCTGACCCTGTCTCTGACCCCTGGTCTGGGGCCGCGCCGGATCGAGGCGCTGCGCGAGCACTTTGGATCGGCGCTGGCTGCACTGGACGCTTCGCCAGAAGCGCTGCGCGGGGTGCCGGGGCTGGACCGCCGCAGTCTGTCGGCCATCGGGACAGCGGCCCCGCGTGAGGCCGCCGAACAGGAGCTGGCGAAGGTGGCGGCGGCCCGGTCTCAGGGGAAGGACATCACCCTGCTCGGCCGGGGTCTGCCCGGCTACCCGCCTGCCCTAGAAGCTCTGGGTGACCCGCCCGCCGTGTTGTGGGTGCGGGGACCATTGCCGGAATTGCCACCCACGCCGCCGGCCGTGGGCATCGTGGGCACGCGCAGCGCCAGCCCGCACGCCCTGAGCCTGACCCGCCAGATTGCAGCCGAGCTGGCTGCGGCCGGACTGGTGGTCGTCAGTGGCCTGGCGCGGGGCGTGGATACAGCCGCCCACAGCGCCGCCGTGGACGCTGGGGGCCTGAGCCTGGGCGTGGTGGGGCACGCGGTGGACCGGGTGTACCCGGCCGAGAATGTGGACCTGGCCCGCCGCCTGACCCTGGTCAGCGAGTACCCGCTGGGCATCGGCCCCAAGGCGCACCACTTTCCGCAGCGCAACCGCCTGATTGCGGCCCTCGCTGCCGGCGTGCTGGTGGTGGAAGGTGAGCTGAAGTCAGGATCGCTGATTACCGCCACCCATGCGCTGGAATGTGGGCGCACCGTGTTTGCGGTGCCGGGCCGCGCCGGTGACCTGCGGGCGGCCGGGCCTCACCGCCTGCTGCGTGAGGGCGCGGTGCTGACCGAGAGTGCCACCGACATCCTGACCGAGCTGGGCTGGTCGGTGGGTGGAGGAGAGTCGGCTACGGCAGCACCCGAATTGCCCCCGGAGCAGGCCGCCGTATATGCTGCGCTGAGTGAGCCGCGCACGCTGGATGACCTCGCCGCCCTGACCCGCTTGAGCCTGGCCGAGCTGCAAACTGCCCTGATGATGCTGCAACTCTCTGGTCTGGCCGAGGACAGCGGCGGGCGCTGGCTGCGGCGTTAGCAAAGCATCGGCGCCGTCACGAACAGCAGCAGGCTGGACCCCAGCAGGAACGGGGTCAGGGTGGGGTGGGAGGTCTGGCGGTCAGGGACATGCGAGCTGAGCAGGAGGGGCAGGCCGCCCAGCAGCAACAGCGCGCCTGAGACGAGGTGGAGCTTCTCACAGCCGCCCAGCAATCCGGCCAGCCAGGGCAGCAGCTACAGCTCCAGCAGCAGGCCGGCGACCACTAAGCCAGAGGCCAGGTATTCAGCGGCGCGGCAGCGTGGAGCCCCTGACCTTTCGGTGCTTTTCCCGCCCTCCACCTCAGCCCATGCGGTGGCGGTACACCAGTTGCCCGCCCAGCAGCCCGCTCGCCAGGGCCAGCCCCAGGCCTGCGCCGCTCAGCGCCCGGCCCAGCCCCCGCTTGCCCTGACGGCGGGCCAGCAGTGAGCCGACATTCAGGAAGAACGCCGTTTCGTTGAGCGCCCCGTGAATCAGGCCGGTGCGCCGGGCCTGCCCGCGTGCCGAGGTCCACTCGGTCCAGCCGGTGGCGATAGCGCCCAGGCCGCCCACTGTGCCCAGCAGCAGGGCCGCGTCCGCCGCTTTTTCGCGTTGCTGGCGTTCCTCCGCGCTGCCGCCCAGCGGCGCAAAGTCCAACACCCCGGCAATCATCCAGCCGCCCAGTGGCAGATGCACCAGCGCCGGGTGCAGCGGGTGACCCAGCCATTCGCCGCGCAGGGCGTCTACGGCGCTGCCGGGCAGGTGGCCTTGTACATTTTTCAGGGCCTGCTGCAACTCCAGCGAAAGCTGGTCTACGGCGTCATGCTCAGAAAGCAGGTCTTCAAGGCGGTTGCTGGGGCTGGAATCGGCAAAGGTCAGGTTCATGTCGCGTCACCTCAGGGGAAAAGAGAACAAACTGTGGATGACCGCAGTCTAGCCAGCCGTGGGTGGTGGCTGGCTGCGCCGCAGCTTGCCCGATGCTTTACACTCTGGGGTTGATGACGCTTCCTCCTTCCAGTGCGCGGGCGCCGCGCAGCCAGCCGCAGCCAGGCCACCTGTACGACGTGGCGGTGATTGGAGCGGGCCTGGCCGGCAGCGAGCTGGCGCTGCGCCTGGCCGGGGCCGGGCAGGACGTGCTGCTGGTCACCCAGGCGCTGGACCATGTGGGCAACCTGTACGCGCCCACCCTGGCCGGGGCCGACTTCCCGGCAGACAGCCGGCTGGGCGAGCTGGCCGCCGAGCTGCCACCGGGCGCCGACAGCTGGACCTTTCACCGGTTGCTCAAGGCCCGGGTGGAAGCCACC
>JAUNHF010000269.1 GCA_030524065.1 Deinococcus sp. | reverse complement strand
TACTGGTGCGGGCGCGGCTCAAAGCCCAGGCGCTCCATCAGCCAGTCGTAGATGGCGCGGTTGTCCACGAATTCCAGGCTGCACATGGAGTGCGTCACGCCTTCCAGGGCGTCTTGCAGCGGGTGCTGAAAGTCGTACATGGGATAGATGCACCAGTTGCCGGCGCGGTAGTGCGGCGCGTGCAGGATGCGGTATAGCGCCGGGTCACGCAGTTTCATGTTGGGGCTGCTCAGGTCAATTTTGGCGCGCAGCACGTGTTCGCCGTTCCCGAACTCGCCCGCACGCATCCGGCGGAACAGGTCCAGGTTTTCCTCTACGCTGCGCTCCCGGTAAGGACTGGGCGTACCCGGTTTGTCGGGCGTGCCGCGCAAGGCGGCCATCTCGTCGCCGCTCACGCTGTCCACGTAGGCGTCGCCCTGGCGAATCAGCTGCTCGGCGTACTCGTAGTAGCGCTCAAAGTTGTCGGAGGCGTAATAAAAGTGCTCGCCCCAGTCCCAGCCCAGCCAGCGCAGGTCGTCGGCAATGGCGTCCACGTATTCCTGGGTCGCCAGTTCGGGGTTGGTGTCGTCCATCCGCAGGTGGTAGCGCCCGCCGTACTGCCGCGCCGTCTGGAAGTCCAGAAATGAAGCGAACACGTGCCCCAGGTGCGCGTAGCCGCTCGGCTCCGGCGGAAAGCGGGTCACGACCTGCGGGTACTTGCCTGATTCCAGGTCGCGCTCGATGATTTCGGTGATGAAGTTGGGCGCCACGCGGGGAGCGTCCGCTGCGGCGGCAGGCAAAGTGGAGTCAGGGCCGGTCATCTGCCCAGGATAAGCCAGGCGCAGGGCCAACAGGCGCGTGCCCGCTTCTGCCTGAGCTGTGGGGCTGCCCAGCTCTGTATCCGGCCCTCTGCATCCCGTTATGCTGGGCCGTATGACCCTCTTTTCCCGGATGGCTCTGGCCCTGACCACCTTTGCCCTGCTGACGTCCGCAGCCGGTGCCCAGTCGTTCGGGGTGTATGGAGCGAGCAGCATTGCCAGCACCGGCGGCGGCGTGCAGGTGCAGGCCCAGCCCAGCGCCGCTGGCACCTGGCGCCTGAGCCTGGGCTACGAATACGCAGGCGCGGCGCTGTCGGCTGACCGCCTGAGCGGCTTGGGCACAGGCCGGAGCTACTGGGGTGCCGGAGTGTTTGGCGGCTACGCGCCCGCCGACGACCGGGGGGCTTTTGGCGGCGCGCGCGGCTTTGTGGGGACCGAGCTGCCCGCCGGGGGCATCAACCTCTACGGCGAAGTCGGCGTGCAGGCCTTCGCCGTGCAGACCAGCAGCAGCGACATCGGCGTGGTGGGCGGCTTCGCGCCGGTGGTGCGGGTCGGGGTGCGGTTCTAGCACACGGTCAGACCACTCAGCCCAAGGCACCCAGCACCTGCGCTGAACACGTTGAAACGGCCCTCACCGCTGTTGCAGGAAGGGCCGCTCCGTTTTCAGTGTTTTAGTGGTTCAGGGCTTCCATCTGCACCAGGCATGAGCCGCAGCAGCGCGGCGCGGGGGGCAAATCAGCCCTCTTCATCCTGAAAGATGTCCTCAATTCTTAGCCCGAACAGCCGCGCCAGGCGGAAGGCCAGCGGCAGGCTGGGGTCGTATTTGCCAGTTTCCAGGGCGTTCACGGTCTGGCGCGACACATCCAGCCGGTCGGCCAGCTCGGCCTGCGTCAGACCACGCTCGGCACGCACCACCTTGATGCGGTTTTTCATTCGCGCGAGTCCCGCCAACCCAGGTAGTGCCAGGTGCCCCAGCTGGCGAGGCCACCGGCCACCATCACTGCAAACACGGCATAAAAGGGCAAGGAAGGCAGCTCCGGTCCGGCTCCCGCCTGCCATACCGCCCACAGCACCAGCCCCGCCAGGCCCAGGCTGTACACCGCTGCCATGCTCAGGTAACTCTTGAGCCAGCGCAGCCGCCCCAGTTCGTCCAGCACGCGGTACTGCTGGCGCATCAGGCCGGCGGTCAGGAGAGCGAATACCGCCATAAACGCGCCGAACAGTGGTGCTGTCATCCAGCGGCCATTGAGCACGATAAAAGCCACAATAAGCAGGACCGTCAGCCCCAGTTCCAGGGCGCGGGTGCGCTGCCAGCGCTGCGCCTGGCGGGTCACTGTTCCCGTACCGGCAGCGGCACAGCGGCGCTGCTGCGCGGGGTCAGAATCAGGCCATCAAAGGCGGCGGGCAGGTCGGTAGGCGCACCCGTGGGCATTCCTTCCACATACACCGCGCCTACGCCACTTATTCCCACCGGCTGCGCGAACCATTCCCGCAGCGAAGCCTGGGCACCCGCCTGAGCCACATTCAGGAAGGCAGCGGGGACCGAGCCACCCAGAATGCCAGCGCTCAGGCCGTCCAGCGATTCGGGCTGGGCGTCCGGCACCCCCAGCGTCACCGGCTCTTTGCCCACCCAGCCGTCGACGCGGCCCGGCACGGCCCGCAGTTCGCCCCCGCCAAAGCTGAAGCCAATCACCCGGTACTCGCTGCCCATCTCGCGGGCGAGGTGGCTGCCCAGGTTGGCGTAGGCCTGCCCCTGCGCCGGCACCTTGGACACATGGAAATTGTGCGCCCACAGCGCCGCTTTCTGTCCGGGAAACAGCTCGCGCATCAGCGCCTGGGTGTTGTCGGCCATCGCCCGGTCACGCAGGGTATTAGAAGCGTTGAAGTCGTCGCTCTCCATTCCGGCATACATCGCCACGCCCTGCCGCACGGTGCGGGCCAGGTGCCGGAGTTCGGGTGCGTGCGGCGTGCCCTGCGGCTGGAAGCGGGCGTGCAGTTCCAGCAGCGCGGCCAGTGCCCCGGCGCGGGTCCAGTCGGGCTGTTCGCGTTCCTCCTGGGCCGTCACTTCTGCCAGAAGCTGCCCGGTCAGCTCCGCCAGCCGCGACCCTGCTGGG
>JAUNHF010000268.1 GCA_030524065.1 Deinococcus sp. | reverse complement strand
CGCTGCGCCCAGTTTCGTCATCTGGCGGCGCAGCGATGCAGGCCGGGAGCTGTATCAGGCGCCCTGTAAAAAGTCCGCCACCACGCGCGGCAGATGGCCGGGGTCAATGAGAAAGGCGTCGTGGCCGTGGGGGCTATGCAGCTCCCAGTATTCGCCCTGCGGCAGCGTGACCACCGAGTCGCGCACCTCGCGGGCGGTGTACAGCAAGTCGCTGGAAATACCCACAGCCAGCACCGGCACCTGAACCGTACGCAGCTCGCGGTCGCTTGGCTGAAACGCGTCCATGGCGCGGGTGATCGCCAGGTAGCTCGCCTCCGAAAAGCGGGCGGCCAGCTTCTCGCCGTGGGCCAGCAGATAGCTCACCACCGGCTGCTCGCTCCCTCCGGCTCGGTGCGGCTGGCGCTGGGCCAGGCTTTCGGGACTGCGGTAACTCAGCATGGCAATCTGCCGGGCCACCTTCAGCCCCTCGCCGCCTGGCGCCAGGGCGATGGCGCTGCGGGCCGCCGTATTCAGGCCCACAGCCCAGGGGGAATGCCGCGCAGGAGCCGCGACAATGACTGCCCGTTCGACCATGTCAGGATTTTCCAGCAGCCAGGCGTAGGCCAGCAGACCGCCCATGCTGCACCCCACCACCTTGACCCGCCGCACGCCGAGGTGTTCCATCAGGGCGCGGCCGGCGCGGGCCATGTCGCGCAGGGTCAGGGTGGCGCCCTGCGGCAGATCCTCAGGGCCGCTGGACCCGTTGCACCCACCCAGCACGTTGCCGCACACAATAAATTCGCGGCTGGGGTCCAGTGGGCGGCCCACCCCCAGGAACTCGGGCCACCAGGCATGCACGGCGCTGTCGCCGGTCAGGGCGTGCAGCACCAGCACAGCTTCCTCAGCGGGGCGGCCATAGGTGTGATAGTTCACCTGAATGTCACTGACGGCCAGGCCACAGTCGAGCAGCAGCGGCTGGTCGCGGAACAGCCGCACATGAGCGAACGATACCTGCGAGCGCACCGCCGCTGCCTGCACCATCGGGGATTCGGAGTAGTCGTAGTCAAATGTAGGGTCGGCCGTCATCTGGCCCTCCTCTCTGTCATGACTATCTTTTACGGCTGCACTGTCTTCCTGCGCAGAGGGGGCGGCTGCGGCGATACCGGAAGGCGCCATCTCACTGGCTCCGCAGCGCCTGCGCAAAGTCGGCCTGAATGTCCGCGATGTGTTCAATACCCAGCGACACCCGCACCAGCCCCGGCGTGACGCCGCCGGCCAGCTGCTGCTCTGCGGCCAGCTGCGAATGGGTGGTGCTGGCCGGATGAATCGCCAGGGTGCGGTTGTCGCCCACGTTGGCGACATGTTCGGCCAGCTGAAGCCGGTCAATCAGGGCGCGGCCGGCGTCTACCCCACCGCTCAATTCAAAGGTCAGCACGCCGCCAAAGCCACGCGGCAAATACCGCCCAGCCCGCTCGTGGCTGGGGTGGTCTGGCAGCCCCGGATAGGTAACCTGCGCCACGCCGGGCTGTTCGCGCAGCCACTCGGCCAGGGCCAGAGCGTTTTGCGCTTGCCGCTCGGCCCGCAGAGACAGGGTCTGAATGCCCTGAATAAACTGCCAGGCCTGCTGCGGCGCCAGGGTGGCTCCCAGGTCGCGCAGGCCCTCGGTGCGGGCACGAATGGCAAAAGCCACGTTGGGCAGGCCCAGCGCGTTACCTTCGCCAAAGGTTTCCCAGAAGTTCAGGTCGTGGTAGCTGGGGCTGGCTTCACTGAAAAGGGGATAACGGCCATTGCCCCAGTCAAAGTTGCCGCCGTCCACGATCACACCACCGATGCCGTTGCCGTGGCCGCCAATCCATTTGCTGAGCGACTCCACCAGCACGTTGGCGCCATGCAGCAGCGGCTGGCAGTAGTAGCCGCCCGCGCCAAAGGTGTTGTCTACCACCAGGGCGACCCCGTGCTCGCGGGCCAGCGCCGCCAGACCGGCAAAATCCGGTACGTTCAGGGCGGGGTTGCTCAGCGTTTCTACGTAAAAGGCGCGGGTCCGGTCGTCGGTCAGGGAGGCGAACTCTTCCGGGCGGTCCTCGGCGGAAGTAAACCGCACCTCGATGCCCAGGCGCCGCAGAGTGACGCGAAACTGGTTGGACGTGCCGCCGTACAAATTGGGCGACGACACGATGTTGTCTCCGGCCTGGGCCAACAGGGTCAGCGCCGTAAACTGCGCCGCGTGCCCACTGGACACGGCCACCGCGCCGCTGCCACCTTCCAGCGCAGCGATACGGTCTTCCAGCACCGCGTTGGTGGGGTTGGTCAGGCGCGAGTAGATGTTGCCAAAGGCCCGCAGCCCAAACAGGTCGGCGGCGTGCTCGGCCGATTCGAACACGTAAGAGTTGGTGGGGTACACCGGCACTGCCTGAGCGCCGGTCGCGGAATCAGGACGCTGTCCTGCATGAACTTGCAGGGTGTCAAAATGGGTCATGTTGTGATCTCTCCTGGACTGGGGCGTGGGGGTCCAGAGGGCACAAAAAAAGCCCTCTGCCTGGAGAGGGACTGGGGCCGCGGGATAACGCGAGTACGAACATCCGCTAAGATTTCAGCCTTCCCTCATTGGTCCTGCGCGGCCGGTCATCGTAACCCTGCGCGGCAGGCTGGCCGGAGCACCTTGGGCGAAATGAGGCCCTGGTTGCCGCGCCGTCAACGAGCCAGTTCTCTCGGGCGCTTCTGAATGAGGCTCTCCGAACATGCGGGAGCTGAGTGCAACCTTAGCAGGGGCGCCGGAAGCTGTCAAACGGTGCCGGCCCCCTGACTGGCTCCCGGCACCCGGCCTTGACGCCCAGCCCCCACTGGCCCCTATAGTGTTCTGCGAGTACGGACAGCAGGGTCCCACCACCTGCCTCTGCCAGTTGCCGGCCGGCAGCTGAAGGCCCGAGCCTGCGGCCCGGCGCTGAATAGAGTCACGCGCAC
>JAUNHF010000267.1 GCA_030524065.1 Deinococcus sp. | reverse complement strand
CGCGTCCCCCCATGACCATCTGGCCGCTGTCCGGGCGTTCCAGGCCTGCCACGCAGCGCAGCACGGTGCTTTTGCCGCAGCCACTTGGTCCCAGCAGGGCCAGTGTCTCACCGGCCGCCACGTCCAGGCTGAAGTCCTGCACGGCCACGGTCTGCCCATAGCGCTTGCTGAGGCGCTGAATGCTGAGGGCGGTTACAGGGCTGGACATCTGCCGTCTATTGTGACCCATGACGCTTCTGCCTGACCAGCGCACGGCCCTCCTCGTAAGTATCCAAGAAAGGCATCACTCCCCGGTCTGGGGACAGCGCAACAACCCCCACGCCCAAGCTGGGGCGGCGCAGCGGCTGGCATGAGCTGGGCTGGCCGGATTCACGTCACTTCCCCTTCGCCGCCGTCCAGCAGCCAGAAGCTCAGCAGGGCCAGGGTCAGCAAGATGGTGGCGAGGGCGCAGGCTTCGCCCAGGTTGCGCTCGCCGGGGCGGCCCAGGCGCTCGTACAGCCCCACGCTGAGGGTGGCCCACTCCGGCCGGGTCAGCACCAGCGTGGCGCCGAACTCGCCCAGCACCGTTGCCAGGGATAGGGCCATGCCGCCGCGCAGGGCGGGCAAGGTCAGGGGCAGCGTGACTGTGCGCCAGCCCTGCACGCCGCTGGCCCCCAGCGTGCGGGCCGCTTCCAGCGTATGCGGCGGCATGGCGCGCAGCGCGGGCAGCAGCGAGCGCGTGACCAGCGGGTAGGCCAGCAGCACATACGCCGCCACCAGCATGGGCAGGGTTGCGGCCTGGCGTGGGTAGGCCAGCAGGTAGCCCACCGCCAGCGACACCGGCGACACCATCAGCGGAAGCATGGACAGCAGGTCCAGCAGCCGCGAGCGCGCCAGATAAGCGCCCAGCGCATGCAGTCCGCCCAGCAGCGTGGCCCCGGCCAGCGCCCACACGCCAAAGCGCAGGGTGTTGCCCAACTGGTGCCCGGTCTGCGGGTCGGCCACGGCCGCCTGCCAGTAGCTCAGGGTCGGCCCCGCAGCGCCCAGCACACTGCGGGCCACCACCGCCAGCAGCGGCGCGAAACACAGGATGAAGACCAGCGCCATCAGCCCCAGGCCCAGCCACAACGGCGCCCCCGCAGCACGTGGCAGCGCGTAGGCTGGTGTGCCCTGCCCGCGTCCAGTCAGGTTCACGTAGGCCCAGGTGGCGCCCAGCGTCAGCGCCAGCTGTCCCACGATCAGGGCGCTGGCCTCGCCCAGCCGCAGCTGATAGGCCGTGAGCGTGTAGATTTCCACTTCCAGCGTGGCGTACTGTGCGCCGCCCAGAATCAGCGGCAAGCCGAAGCCGAGCGCCGAGTACAGAAAGGTGAGGATGGCCCCCGCCGCGATGCCCGGCAGCGCCAGTGGCAAGCCCACGCTCAGCGCCGAGCGCCAGCCGGAAGCGCCCAGTGTGCGGGCGGCTCCCAGCAGCGAGGGCGAGATGCGCGAAAAGCCGCCGTAGCTGAGCCGAATCATCACCGGCAAGTTGAAAAAGAGGTTGCCCAGCACAATCAGCAGTGGGCCATCGCTGACCCGAAAGGGAAGGATGCCGCTAAGCCAGCCCTGCGGCCCCAGCAGGGCGTTCAGTCCCAGCACGGCCACCAGCACCGGCGTCACGAACGGCAGCAGCAGCAGCCGCAGCAGGGTGCGGCCCCCGGGCAGCCGGTAACGCGACAGCAAGTAGGCCAGCGGCACCCCCAGCGCGGCGGCCAGCACGGCTGTCAGCCCAGCTTGCGTCAGCGTCCAGGCCAGTCGCCCCTGAAAGTAGGGCTGGCTCCACACCTCCAGCTGAATGCCGCCTTCCAGCAGGGTGCGCCCCAGCGGCAGGGCGAGCAGCAGCCCCAAGAAGGCCAGCGAGGGCAGCGCGGTCAGCCAGCCGGCAGCGGGGAGCACTCGCCTCACTGCCGCTGAACGTTCTCCACCCAGGCGTCTACCAGCGCCTGGGCATTCTCGGTCAGCTCAGGGTTGACGGCTGCGGTCTGCTCCGTTTCGGCCAGGGCGAACACCGGGGCCAGCGGGGTGCCCTCTACAGCGGGGTAGACCCACATGTTGGTGGGAATGTCTTTTTGCACATCAGGACTTAGCATCCAGTCCACAAAAGCTTTGGCCGCCGCTTCGTTGACTGCACTTTTCAGGATGCCCACGCCTTCCAGTTGCAGGTAAGTGGTGCCGGGAATAAACAGGTTGGCGGTGGGCGCTTCGCTGGGCAGCGCCGCAGGGTCGTACCCCTCGGCGTAGAACACTTCAGCGGCGGGGCTGGAGCCGTAGCTCAGCACCAGCGGATACTGACCGCCCGAGCGGGTGAATTCGGTGTTGTAGGCGTCACTCCAGCCGCCCACGATCTTCATGCCGTTGCGCTCGGCTTCGTTCCACCAGTCCCAGGCGCCTTGCTCGCCCAGCTCGTTTACGGTCGCCAGCAAAAAGGCCAGCCCCGGCGAGGAGGTGGCCGGCGAGGGCACCACCAGGCGGCTGGCGTAGTCTTTGCCCTTCAGCTCGTCCAGGGTCTGCGGCAGCGGCAGGCCGGTCTTGGCCCAGGCGGCGCGGTCGTAGTTCAGGGCCACCAGGCCATAGTCCACCGTGTTCAGCAGGCCCTCTTCGTCCAGGCGGTACGGCTCAGGCACCCCGCTCAGCGCCGGGCTGCGGTAGGGCAGCAGCAGGTCTTCGGCGCGGGCGCGGGGCAGCATGGAGTTGTCCAGGCCATACACCACGTCGGCCAGCGGGGCCTGCCGGGTCAAAATCAGGCGGTTCAGCATCTGCCCGGCGTCCCCGGCCTTAATCAGCTCCACCTTTACCCCGGTCTGCTGCTCAAAGCCCTTAATCATTCCGTCGCTGAGTGCAAAAGACTCGTGGCTGATCACCTTCAGGGTGCCGCCGATCTTGTCTGTGTTGGCGCTGGCCTGTGCCGAGACGCTGCTGCCGGTCTG
>JAUNHF010000266.1 GCA_030524065.1 Deinococcus sp. | reverse complement strand
GTGCTCCCCACGCTGGGCGGCCAGACGGCGCTGAACCTGGCGATGGAACTGCACGCCAACGGCACGCTAGAGGAGTTCGGCGTGGAGCTGATCGGCGCGAACGCTGAGGCCATTCACAAGGGCGAAGACCGCGAAGCTTTCCAGGCCGCCATGCAGAAAATCGGCGTGGAGACGGCACGCGGCAAGATGGTGCATTCGATGGAAGAAGCCATCGAATATCAAAAAGAACTGGGCCTGCCTGTGGTCATCCGTCCTAGCTTTACGCTGGGCGGCACGGGCGGCGGTATTGCCCACACCTACGAGGACTTTCTGCGGATCACCGAGGGCGGCCTGCGCGACAGCCCCGTGACTTCGGTGCTGCTGGAAGAATCCATCCTGGGCTGGAAGGAGTACGAGCTGGAAGTGATGCGCGACACCGCCGACACGGTGGTGATCATCACGAGCATTGAGAATTTCGACCCGATGGGCGTGCATACCGGCGACTCCATCACGGTGGCTCCGGCGCAGACCCTGAGCGACGTGGAGTATCAGGACCTGCGCGACATGTCGCTGAAGATCATCCGCGAGATTGGCGTGGATACCGGCGGCTCGAACATCCAGTACGCCGTGAACCCCGAAGACGGGCGCGTGATCGTGATTGAGATGAACCCCCGCGTGAGCCGTTCCTCGGCGCTGGCAAGCAAAGCCACCGGCTTTCCGATTGCCAAGATTGCCGCGCTGCTGGCGGTGGGCTACCACCTGGACGAGCTGCCCAACGACATCACCAAGGAAACCCCGGCCAGCTTTGAACCCAGCATCGACTACGTGGTGACCAAGATTCCGCGCTTTGCCTTCGAGAAGTTCCCCGGCACGCCCGATCATCTGGGCACCCAGATGCGCTCGGTGGGCGAGGTGATGGCGATTGGCCGCACCTTCAAGGAATCACTGCAAAAGGCGCTGCGCTCGGTTGAAGCCGATGTGCGCGGTGAATTTGCCGCCATGACCAAGGATGAGCTGCGCTCACTGCTGTACCCCAACCCCCGCCGCATTGAGGCCGTGATTGAGCTGATTCGCCGGGGCGAGAGCGTGGCGGCGCTGCACGAACACACCCGCATCAACGAATGGTTCCTGCATCAGATCCGCGAAATTATTGACGCGGAAAAGGAAATCGCCGCGCTGGGACCGGTTGCCGGATGGAAGTACGAATACTGGCGCGAAATCAAGCGCCTGGGCTTCAGTGACGCCCGCCTGGGCGAAATCGTGGGCCTGAATGAGTTGCAGGTGCGCGAGCTGCGCAAGAAGGCCAAGGCCACCCCGGTGTACAAGACGGTGGACACCTGCGCCGCCGAATTCGAGGCGTTTACGCCATACCACTACTCTACCTACGAGTGGGAGGACGAGGTGCGGGCGACCGACAAGCCGAAGGTGGTGATTCTGGGGTCGGGACCCAACCGCATCGGGCAGGGCGTGGAATTTGACTACGCCACTGTGCATGCCGTGTGGGCGCTGCAAGAGGCAGGCTATGAGACCATCATGGTCAACTCCAACCCCGAAACGGTGTCCACCGACTACGACACCGCCGACAGGTTGTACTTCGAGCCGCTGACCTTTGAAGACGTGATGAACATCGTGGAGCACGAGAAGCCCGTGGGCGTGATCGTGCAACTCGGCGGGCAGACGCCGCTGAAACTAGCCCGCAAACTCGCGGACGCGGGTGCGCCCATCATCGGCACCAGCCCCGAAACCATCCACGAGGCCGAAGACCGCGCTTCCTTCAACGCGCTGTGTGAACGCCTCGGCCTGCCGCAGCCCAAGGGCAAAGTCGCGGAAACGCCCGCGCAGGCGCAGGAACTCGCCGCCGAACTGGGCTTCCCGCTGATGGCCCGCCCCTCCTACGTGCTGGGGGGCCGCGCCATGCGGACGGTGCGCTCCATGCCCGAGCTGAAAACCTACCTGAAGGAAGTGTACGCCGCCGTAGAAGGTCAGCCCAGCATCCTGCTGGACCAGTTCCTGGAAGGGGCGCTGGAGCTGGACGTGGACTGCCTGTGCGACGGCCAGAGCGCCGTGGTGGCGGGCATCATGGAGCACATTGAGGCCGCCGGGGTTCACTCGGGCGACTCGGCCTGCATCATCCCCCCCGTCAGCCTAAGCGCCGAGCTGCTGGAGACGGTCAAGAAGACCACCGAACGCCTGGCGCTGGAACTGGGCGTGAAGGGCCTGATGAACGTGCAGTACGCGGTCAAGGACGGCGTGCCCTACATTCTGGAAGCCAACCCCCGCGCCAGCCGCACGGTGCCGTTCGTGTCCAAGGCCACCGGGCACCCGCTTGCCAAGTACGCCGCCCGCATCGCCGCTGGCGAGACGCTGGAGCAAATTGGCCTGCTGGACACGCCCACGCCGGGCATGTACTCGGTCAAGGAAGTCCACCTGCCGTTCCTGAAGTTCGCGGGCGTGCAGCCCATCCTGGGGCCGGAAATGAAGAGCACCGGCGAAAGCATGGGCATTGACGCTGACCCGTACCTGGCCTTCTACCGCGCCCAGATCGGGGCCAAGAACATGCTGCCCCTGAGCGGCTCGGCGGTGGTGATGGGCGAAGGGCTGGACGACGTGGCCGCCACGCTGGAAAGCGCGGGGCTGAACGTCATGCGGGAACAGCAAGGCGAGGAACTGCCCGACCTGCTGATTGACACCACCGAGAGCGGGCTGCTGCGGCAAGCGCTGGAGCGTGGCAAAGCGATTGTGACCACGCGGGAAGCTGCTGAGTGGACTGCTAAGGCGATTAAGGCTGCGGTGGATGCTGGGGAGTTGGGGGTTACTGGGTTGCAGGAGTGGGTCAAGGCTTAAACTCAGTTCATAGTTTGACAAAATTTTCTTTCCAGGACATAATGGCCTCAAATCCGGCTATTGTGTCCTGGGAGGAACTATGATTATGAATCCAAGAGCATTTATTAGTTTTGATTTCGATAACGATGAAACGCAGCGCATGCTT
>JAUNHF010000265.1 GCA_030524065.1 Deinococcus sp. | reverse complement strand
CAATCGTGGGCGTGCAGCCCTTCGGCGGCTACAACATGAGCGGCACCGACTCCAAGGCGGGCGGGCCGGATTATCTGGCGAACTTCATGCAGCTCAAGACGGTGACCGAGCGCTGGTAAGCCCTGGCAGGGCCGCAAGGCCCGAGCGTCCAGCGAGCATCAGCGGTGGGCCGTCCCGCCGCTGCGTTCGCCAAATTTGTGGAAGGCGGATGGCGTAAGGCAGAAGGTGAAAAGGTGGCCCCCGGCAAATGCGCTGGGGGCTTTTCAAGTCAGTTTGGCATCATCGCATCAATGCTTTGCACATGCTCCGACTTGCCCTCACCTTCCTTGCCGCTCTCTTGTCTGTGGCGGCGGCGACTTCTTATGTACGCCCTGAACTTTTGCTGGTCGCCTCGGACTAGGGCAGCTACGGCTTCAAATCCCTGCCGCAAGGGATGAACAGCGCGGCAGCGAGTGCTAAAACGACGGTGGATTGGTTAGGCTTCAGACGGACGGTACACTGAAAACACTTTGGAAGCGTCCGCTGGTCAATACGCCAAGCCGCGTCCTGATTAGCGCGCGTGGTCATCTATGACCCGGAGCACTGGGGCGGCGGCCTGGGCAAGCAGGCTCTGCGGCTGTGGACCCAGGCCACCTTTGCCGAGACAGATGCACACGTCCTGACCCTGACCACCTGGAGCGGCAACGAGCGCATGGTCCGGGCAGCCGAACGCTGCGGCTACCGCGAGTGCGCCCGCGTCCCAGAAGCGCGGCTATGGCAGGGACGGCGCTGGGACAGCGTGCGGCTGGCAGCGCTGCGGCGCGAGTGGCCCTGACCCCCGCAGCACCGCTCTACCTCTACTTCAGCGTCCACCAGTCCAGGCGGTTGCCGTCTTGAATCAGCAGCCGCCCGTCAGGGGCAAAGTCGGCTTCGGGACGAGGGGCGAAGTGGCCGCAGCCCATCAGCCGGGCGTAGCCACTTGCCAGCTGCGCCGGGGTGTTCAGCGTGCGCCCGGCGGCGAGGTCGGCCAACTTGTATCCATACAGTGATGCGCCGCAGCCGTCGCCACTGCTTTCGGAAAGCAGCGCACGCTCACCGTCAAAGGCAGCGATGCCCCAGCCTGCGTAGGGGTCGTCTGGATGGGCGACGGGTACGTTCAGCACCGGGCCACTTTTGCCGGTGCGGGCGTCCACGCGGACGAGGCGATTCACGGTGCCGCGCTCCATATTGGGCGGAATCTGCTCGGTAGACGCTGGGGTCAGCCCTGTACCGGCCAGCCATGCGCCATCGGGTGAGGGAACCGCGTACCGGACGCTGGCTTTTTCGGGTAACTTCCAGAGCACGGCGTCCGTCCCCCGCTCCGCTGCGACGAGGGGGCCTTTCTGCCTACCCTGGGGACGGACCACCACTTGCGACACCGGAAACCGCGTGCCCTGCGGCAAAGGGTAAGCCGTGCCGTCGGCCACGCGCCAGGCCTGCACTCCATCATCACTCCCCCAGCCCAGCGCGGCGCTCAGCACCAGACCATCGGGGCTGAAGGCCAGGTCGCTGACGCGCTCCCGTGCCCGCCACTCACGCAGCACGCGGCCAGAAGCGTCCAGCAAGCGCAGCGTGCGTCCATCATCTCCGCTCACCGCTGCTATCCGTGAGCCGTCCGCGTTGGCCGCCAGATGCTCCGGCACCTTTGGCCCCCGGTACAGCGTCTCCAGCCGCCCCGGCCCATGCCGCACGATGCGCCCGAAGCCGGCGCCGTCCTGCACCGCCAAGAGGGTGCGGCCACCGCTCAGGGGCACAGCGTCCCGCACTGCCGCGCCCAGCGAGCGCACAAAGCCGCCGTCGGCCACGCGGCGCACCTCGGGCACGCTGCCCCCGCGCACCGTCACGAACAGGCGGCCATCCGGCGAAGGGAAAGCGCCGCGCAGATTGGCGTCCGCACCCAGGGACCAAACTGGCCCCTGGCCGGGCGTAACCAGCGACAGCAGCTGACCCAAGCGGCTGCCACCGCTGCCTGTGTTGTACACGTTAGAGGCCAGCAGCACCCGTTCACCGACCCAGCCCAGCTGTGCGCCGGGATGCAGCAGCACGTCTCCCAGCAGAGCCTGCTGAGGAGCCTGAACCGCGCCGCCCGCGTTCCACTGCCAGGTCAGCAGGGTGCCTTTGCCGCCAGAGTAGCTATCCTTACCACTCAGCAGCAGCAGGGCCAGCCGCCCCCCGTCCGGGCTGAGGCCCAGGCTGAACGAGGGCGGGCCACCCTCCGGTTTCAGGGACAGGCCGGCGGGCAGGCGGAGGCGCTCGACCTGTTCGCCGCGCTGCCACTGCAATTCGCCGCCTGCTGCCCAGGCCCGCGCTGAGCCGTCCGGAGTGCAGACTCCGCTACCCGTCATGCTCGGCGGGCAGTCTGGCTGCTGCGTTTCCTGACCAGTGCCGGTGTTGAGGCGGTAGGTAAGCTCCACAGGCTCGCTGCCCCGGTAGCCGCGTGCGGTGATGGGCAAGCCCGAAGCCGTAGCCACGCCGCTGAGGGTGAGGCGAGCGTTCGGAAAGTCGGGCCGCTTGTCGGGCAGTGCCGCCGGGGGCCTGAGCCGCTGCCCCCGCAGCAAGGCTCCGTCCGAGATGCGCCAGCGCTTGAGTTCACGGGTGGTGTCCAGCGTCCAGACCGTGCTGCTGTCGGCGGACCAGGCGGCGCCGCCCGCCAGCGGCCCCATGTTCTCGCTGAGGCCAAAGCTGTCCGCCGCGTGGCCGGGAATGGGTGTGACTGCATTCAGCGTGGCCGCCGTAGCTGCAGGAGAGGTGAGCAGCAGGGCCGTCAGGAGGAGTCGCATACCCCCATTCTGCTTGCAGCAAGCTGACGCCGCCTTGGGAGATGGGGCGCACAGGGAGCCTGTGCCTGGGCATTCAGCCTCACCCATCCACTATCCTCGTGGGCGTGATAGACCTCGTCATCGAATACGACCCGCCCGCTGGCCTGCCCGCCGCCCTGGAAAGCAGCCTGGCAGCGGTGATGCGGCACTTTGGGGTAGCCGA
>JAUNHF010000264.1 GCA_030524065.1 Deinococcus sp. | reverse complement strand
ACCTGGTGATAGTCGGGCGGCACCCGGTCCAGCCCGGCGCGGGACACTTCCAGGTAGTACCCGAGCACACTGTTACAGCCCACCTTGAGGCTGGCGATGCCGGTGCGCTCCCGCTCGGTCACTTCCAGGTCGGCGAGGTAAGCGCGGTGCGAGAGGGCCTCGGCGCGCAGGGCGTCCAGCTCGGCGCTGTAGCCTTCGCGGATCAGGCCCCCTTCGCTGGCGCGGATGGGCGGCTCATCCACCAGCGCCCCCCGGATGGCCTGCACCACGTCCGGCAGCGCTTCTAACCGGGCGCGAATACCGCCCAGCAGCCCGTCGAAGGGGACCAGCAACTCTGCCGCTTCGGGCAGCAGCTCCAGCGTGCGGGCCAGCGCCGCCACCTCACGGGGGGTGGCCCGGCGGGTGGACACGCGGGCGGCCAGCCGCTCTAGATCGTGGGCGCGGTACAGCAGGGCGCGGACCCCAGAGCGCAGGTCAGCGCGGGTAAATAGGGTCTCGACCCCGTCTTGCCGGGCGGCGATGCTCAGCGCATCCAGCAGCGGTGCGCGCAGCCAGGCCCGCAAGCGGCGGCGGCCCCCGGCGGTGCGGGTTTCGCACAGCACGTCCATCAGGCTCAGGCCCTGCGGCGAGTGGGGCGCGAACACTTCCAGCGCCCGCAGTGTGCTGTCGGGCAGCGCCATGTGCGCGCCGGGCTGAAAGCGCGTCAGCCGCCGCACCATCTCCAGCCGGCCCTGCTGAGTGAGCCTCGCGTAGCCCAGCACCGCACCGCAGGCCCGCCGCAGCGCTGGCGAGTCCAGCGTGCCGGGTAGCTCGCCCAGCACGGCCCTCAACTCGGCTTCGGCAGCGGCTTCCGCGAAGTTGGCGGGCGACAGCATCACGGCAAAGCGGCTCTGAAAATCGGCCAGCAGTGCGCCGTTTTCCGACAGTTCTGGCGCCAGCAGCACTTCGCGGGTGCGCCAGCGCGAGAGTTCGTCGTACAGCGCGGTGCGCGTATGAAAGGCCGCGCAGCGGAACTCGCCGGTTGACACGTCCAGCAGGGCCAGTGCGTAGCCTTCGCCCGTTGCCACCGCCGCCAGATAGTTCTCGTCGGCACCCAGCCAGCGCGAGTCGGTCAGGGTGCCGGGGGTCAGCAGCTGCGTGACCTCGCGGGCCACCAGGCCGGAGCCGGGTTCTTCCACCTGATCGGCCACCGCCACCCGCACGCCCTGCGACAGCAGCTTCTCGATTTGTGCATCCAGCGTACGCAGCGGCACCCCGGCCATCGGCGTGCTGAAGTCCTTGCTGGATTTGTGCGTCAGCGCCAGCCCCAGCAGGCGGGCGGCCCGCTCGGCGTCCTCCCCGAACGTCTCGTAAAAATCGCCCACCTGAAACAGCAGCAGCGCGCCGGGAAACTCTTCTTGCACCTCGTCGCGCATCTGCACATATTGCTGAAGCATCGGCGGCAGCGTGCCGGAGCCAGTGCCTTTGAGCGTGTGGGGAGGAATCTGCGCGGGGGCGAGGTTGGAGGTTCCGGGCTTGTTCGTTCTGGGGCGGCCAGCAGGCATTGCCCGATGCTACCGTGCCCGGGCCACTCGGGATGGTCGGCTGGCTCGCCTTCGGGCGCGGGCTTTGGCGGGGGGAGCACCCGGCTCCCTTGTGTCCGCACCCCGAAATTTGCTACGCTTGCCTTTAGTGTTTCGTGCTTGGTAGGGCACGGGGCGCCGGGCCGGCACCCGGAGGTTTCCCGCCTTTGCCGCTTCTGCCCCGAAGCGCAGGCGACCGCGCAAACCAACCGCCAATCCCATCTGCTGTTCAGCCCAGCGCTGGCCGGTAGAAATCCCACTTTTCCACTGGAGTACTAAGGTGAAAACCTACATCCCCAAAAATGATGAGCAGAACTGGGTCGTGGTGGACGCCGCCGGCGTTCCCCTGGGCCGCCTGGCGACGCTGGTCGCAAGCCGCATCCGTGGCAAGCACCGCCCCGACTTTACCCCCAACATGATTCAGGGCGACTTTGTGATTGTGCTGAACGCCGAAAAAGTCGTGCTGACCGGTAAGAAGCTGGACGACAAAGTGTACACCCGCTACACCGGCTACCAGGGCGGCCTGCGCACCGAAACCGCCCGTGAAGCCCTCGCCAAGCACCCCGAGCGCGTGATTGAGCGCGCCGTGTACGGCATGCTGCCCAAGGGCCGCCAGGGCCGTGCCATGCACAGCCGCCTGAAGGTCTACGCCGGCGAGAAGCACCCCCACGCTCCCCAACAACCCCAAGTGATCGAGGTCCAACATGCCCGATAAAGAACAGTTCTACGGCACTGGCCGCCGTAAGTCTGCCGTGGCCCGCGTGTTCCTGCGCCCCGGCGAAGGCAAAATCACCGTCAACGGCAAGGATTTCCAGAGCTACTTCCAGGGCGTGCTGCGTGCGTTCCAGGCCCTGCAGGGCTTCAAGGAAACCGGCACTGCCGGCCGCTACGACACCGTGATCACCGTTAAGGGTGGCGGCCCCAGCGGTCAGATTGACGCCATCAAGCTGGGCATCGCCCGCGCCCTGGTGCAGAGCAACCCCGACTTCCGCGCTGCGCTCAAGCCCCACGGCCTGATGACCCGCGACGCCCGCGAAGTTGAGCGCAAGAAGTACGGCCTGAAAAAGGCCCGCCGCGCTCCCCAGTTCTCCAAGCGCTAAGTTTCCTTACGCTGGAAAAAGAAATCCCGCCTTCTGGCGGGGTTTTTTGCTAGGACTGGTTTTGTTGGGTCTAGGGGTCAAACGCACTTCCTCACCTGACCTTTTGGCCTCCTAGACGTTCAGACCCATCAGCCACTGCGCCAGCGCCTCTGGCCCACTAATACTTTCATCGGCGTGGGCGTGCAGCAGCGGCAGGTCGCCGCACTGCACCGCGTAGCCGGCCACTTCGAACATGGCGACGTCGTTGTCGCTGTCCCCAAAGACGACCGTGCGGGAAAGTGGCACGCCCAGCTCGCGGGCCAGCAGCTCTATGCCGGCGCCCTTGTGCGCTCCCTTAGG
>JAUNHF010000263.1 GCA_030524065.1 Deinococcus sp. | reverse complement strand
TCATCCGCTGGGCTGGTGGGGTTGGGAGGGGGGCGCCGAAAGCGGCCCCGCCGGATTGTGCGCGGGCAGGGCAGCGCTGGACTAAGATGGCGGGGTGAAGCAGCGAGAAACACACGGCGGCCTGATGATTGTGCTGGAACCGGGAGACACCGGCGCCAGCGTCCGGCGTAGCCTGGAAAGTCAGAATCTGGCACGGGTCAATGTGACCCTGGAAATTCAGGGCGATACGGCCCCCGACGCAGTATCTGATGCCATCAGTGTGATTGCCCGCTCCGGTGGGCGCGTCAACCGGGTGCGGGCCCCGCGCGTTTCGGTGGCGGCTCCAGCGCCAGCGGCGGCCGATGTTCGCGCCCGCGACGAGAGTCCGGCGACCGTGTCGGACGACCCCAACCGCACCGTGATCCTGCCGCATTCGCTGCGCTCGGGCTTTCGGCGCGAGTACGGCGGTAGCGTGGTGGTGTTGGGCGACGTGAACCCGGGCGTGGAAATTGTGGCCGGCGGCGACATTATCGTGATGGGAGCCCTGCGCGGTGTGGCGCACGCGGGCGCTTACGGCAACACCTCGGCCATCGTCTGGGCGCGGCCCATCGCCAGTGCCCAGATCCGCATTGCCGACGCGCTGGCCCGCTCGCCCGAGGGCAGCTCGCTAAGCACCATGCGCCGGCTTGAAGCGCCCGCTGAAGCCGAGCTGGCGCGCATTCAGGACCAGCGCATTGTGATTTCCCCGGCATTTTCGGCCATGCCTCCGGTGGGCAGCGAGGGCTAGGCCCGGGGCGAGCGGGGCTCAGGGCAACACCGCAGCCAAGGGCGGGTACTGGGTACCGGAGCACGGCGGCTGTTTTGGTGGCCGGGGGCGTGCCTGTTATACTGAGTGCTCAGACCTCGAACGGGAGGTGGGCGAGGGAGCCCACCTTTTTTCGTGGAGGAGGTGAGCGTGGCCGCACAGGCCAGACATATGAATAACAACTCAGAACTGAACAACCAAATAGCCCAGCAGCTGGGCAGCGAGTACGAGCTGCTGGAAGTGCAGATGCAAAATGCCTCGGGCCGCCCGGTGTTGCTGGTGCGGATTGACCGCGCAGACGAGCAGCCTGTGGCGGTCAGTGACATCGAAGCCGTGACCCGCCGGCTCAGCCTCTGGCTGGATGAGGCCGATCCCATCGGGGGCGAGTACCGCCTTGAAGTCGAGTCGCCCGGTGCCAAGCGCCCGCTGCTGCGAACCCGGCACTTTGAGCGGATGCTGGGCCTGAAGGCCAAGGTGCGCGGCGGTGAACACGCTTTTACTGCGCCCATCAAGGCCGTAGACGGTGAACAGGTCACTTTTGACGTGCCCGGCCAGGGCGACGTGACCCTGCGGATCGCCGACCTCAAGGCCAACCTGGCCGAGTTTCCCAGCGAACATCGCTAAGCCCCGGAGCCCCGCAGTCAGGCCCAGTGTGGCCTCTCTCATCTCCTGAAAGGACCCCTCATGTCGCAAGAAATCAACTTTGCGGACGCGCTGCGTGAAGTGGCGCAGCAACGCAATATCAACGAATTGCAACTGATCGAAGCATTCGAAGAGTCGCTGGCGCTGGCTTACAAGCGCAACATTGACGCCGAAAAGCGCGTGGAAGTGCACCTGGACCCCCAGAGCGGCGACCTGGAAGTGCTGATCATCAAAGAAGTGGTGGAAAAGGTCGAAGACGAGAACATGCAGATCTCGCTGGCCGAAGCGCTGGAGCTGGACCCCGGCGTGGAAGTGGGCATGGAGATGGAGTTCCCGGTTGAGCGTGAGCAGTTCTCGCGCATTGCGCTTCAGGCTGCCAAGCAGACCCTGACCCAGAAGATGCGCGAAACCGAGCGCAACGTGGTCTACAACGAGTACAAGGACCGCGAAGGCCAGGTGCTGACCGCTCAGGTGGTCCGCAGCGACAACAAGGGCAACTGGTTTGTGGAGCTGGGTGCCGGCGAAGCGATCATGCCCCCGCGCGAGCAGATTCCCGGCGAGAAGCTGACCCCCGGCAACCGCGTCAAGATCTATCTCAAAGAAGTTCGTAAGACGCCCAAAGGCCCCACCATCCTCGCCAGCCGCGCCGATGAGCGGCTGCTGGACTACCTGCTGCGCCAGGAAATTCCAGAAGTGCAAAACGGCGTGGTGGAAATCAAGGCGGTCAGCCGTGAGGCCGGCCAGCGCTCCAAGGTGGCCGTGTTCTCCAACAACTCCAACGTGGACCCTATCGGCGCCTGCATCGGCCACCGTGGCGGACGCATCCAGGCGGTGACCGGCGAACTGGGCCGCGAACGCGTGGACGTGATTCTGTGGGACGAAGACCAGCGCGAGTTTATCCGCAACGCCCTGAGTCCGGCCAAGGTCGGCCCCATTGATCTGGACGAAGAGACCGGCACGGCCACCGTGACCGTGACCCCGGACCAGCTGTCGTTGGCGATCGGCAAAGGCGGCCAGAACGTGCGCCTGGCCGCCAAGCTGACCGGCCAGAAGATAGACCTGCGCGAAACGGCGGCCATCAGCGACCTGGACGAAGCCATGAAGCAGGCCGTGGAAGCCGAAGGCAAGCCGGGCAGCAAGGACACTTCGGCCTTTGACGCCCTGTTTGCCGACAGCAAGCCGGCCATCTCGGTGGACGCCAGCGGCGAGGAAGTGCCGCAGCAGGACGAGGGTGACGCGCAGGGCTGAAGCTCCTGCGGGGGCGCATGTGCCGCTGCGGACCTGCGTGGCGTGCCGCCGCACCCGCCCTCAGGCGGAGTTGCTGCGGCTGACCCGGACCCAGGCAGGCGGCTGGCATCTGGCCCAGCCCGGCGCACGCCGCCTGCCTGGCCGTGGCAGATATCTCTGCGCGGAGAATCCAGCCTGCTGGACCGAGAAGAAACTGCGCCGCGCTTTCGGTGCTGCCGCTGGCGCCCTGGCGGATCAACTCACCGCCCAGCTCCAAGCGACCCAGTCCCAGGCTGCCCAGCTTCAGGCCACAGCGTCCACACCATCTGTTCAACCCCTATCACCAGCCATGCCA
>JAUNHF010000262.1 GCA_030524065.1 Deinococcus sp. | reverse complement strand
GATGATCTCGGCGATACCCTGCTGGTCGGTGTCCTTGTTGTAATACTCGTCGCGGTAGATGAACATCACGATGTCGGCGTCTTGCTCAATGGCGCCCGATTCGCGCAGGTCCGAAAGCATCGGCCGGTGGTTGGGCCGCGACTCCACGGCGCGTGAGAGCTGCGAAAGCACGATGATCGGCACGTCCATCTCGCGCGCCAACCCCTTGAGGCCACGCGAAATGGTGCTGATCTCCTGCTGGCGGTTCTCGCTGCCGCCACCACTGCGCCCCCCCGACATCAGCTGAAGGTAGTCAATCACCACCATGCCCAGCTGCCCACGCTGCGCGGCGATGCGCCGCAGTTTGGAACGCAGCGTGTTGAGGGTCAGGTCCGGCTGGTCGTCAATCACAATCGGCGCTTCGGCCAGCCGCCCGGCGGCGTGGGCCAGCCGCTCGAAGTCGCGCTCGCCCAGTTGGCCGTTGCGGATGCGGTTCATGTCCACCCGCGCTTCGCTGCACAGCATCCGCAGCACCAGATGCACGCTGGGCATCTCCAGGCTAAAGATGGCGACGGTCTTCTCGCCGCGCAGGCCGATGTTCTGGGCAATGGACAGGGCGAAGGCCGTGTTGTGTAGGCAGAAATCAGCCGCCACGAAGTTGGCCGACTCTGGGACGGTGAGGTCGTACACCTGCTTTTCGCCCAGCGGCTCAATGCTGACGATTTCATCCCAGTACAGGTCGTCGCTACTCAGGAAAGCCAACTCTGGGTCGTCCAGCACAGCAGCGTAAGCAGCGGCCCGCACTTGCGGCAACCCACGCGAGGTGTGCGGATTGTAGCCAGCGGGAGCATGTTCGCCCGCCGCCAGAGCCAGAGCACGCCAGCCAAGACCACGCTCCTGCGCCGCATCACGTACCCGCGACCAGACCTGCGGCGGCAAGTGCCCCACATTGCTGCGGCCCGCTACACTTACGGCAAGTTCACGCCTCGCCTTTCCGCCCAGCCAGCCCACCAACTCTTGATACAGGGCCACACTGCGCGGTTCCGTCAGTTCCACGCGCCAGGAACGCTCGGTTTTGCGCCATAGCTTACTGATAAGGCCCAAGCGGGTCAGGGCATGGGCCGTGTCTTCAGCAAGGCCCTGACTGGCAACCGTGAACTCAATCCGCGCCTTACCTGCGAGGGCGTAAACGGTGCCGTCACAACTGAGCAGCACCCGCAGGAATTCGCGCAAAGATTCTTCGGGCCAGGTCCATACGCAAGCGGGGAAGCGCTTGTGCTCAGCACGCTGCCCCCATAGGCCCAACTCGCGTAGCCACTCGGTCAGCGGATTGGCGCGGTTCTTTTCCTCTCCAGCCTGCCAGCGGCGACTCAGGCGGAAATCTATGCCTGTGTTCGGGTCCACCTGCATCTCCAGTTCTGGAAATTCTGCCGCCAAGCACGCACGGAAATCAGCCACCAGTTCGGGGTCTGCATTCGTCCAACGCGGGCTGCTCTGGGTCAGCCCCCCCTCTGCAATGAGGTAAGCCAGCAGCCGCGCCCGCTCACGGCTGAGGTGCTGCGTTCCAAACACAGGCACACGGCGCGGCACGGCAATGCGGTCACCGACAGCCAGGTCATACAGTGGGGTCCAGCCCCCCACAGCCAAGAAGGGATGGTGCAGCGTGGTTTCTACGCGGCGGCCCAGACGAGTGGTGACGCAGGCCACGGGCTTCACCCCGCTGTCAATCCATGCACCTACTTCAGCTACATGCAAGCGACCCTGTTCATTCACACTTAGTACAGTGGAGCGGCGCTGATGCACGAACTGCTCTACCGTCAGGCGCTCGCCCGTTTGCGGGTCGTCAATCAGCGTATCTGCGCTTACACATTTTCCCATAGAAGGCCGGGCGGCCAGCACATTCAGGCTGCCCTTTTGAAACCCGGAAATCGTCTCGTCCAGGTCGCTAAAGCCGGAGCCGACGCCGTCGGGCATGCCCCGGTTCTGGTGCAGCTGGGTGATGTACTCGAAGGTGTCGTGCACCACATCGCTCATCACCTCGAAGTCGCCGCCCTTTTGCTTTTGCTCGGCCACCGCAAAGATGGCTTTTTCGGCGCCGTCCAGCAGGTCTTCCAGCGGCTGCGAGCCATCGTAAGCCAGTTGCATCACTTTGCCCGCCGCGCCGATCAGCTGGCGCAGGGTGTATTTCTCATTCACGATGCGGGCGTAGTGCTCGGCGTAGGCGGCCGTGGGCACCTGGTCCGAGAGCCCGATCAGGTAGGTCAGGCCGCCCACTTCATCCAGCTGCCCGCCGGCCCGCAGGTCCTCGCTCAGCGTGACCAGGTCCACCGGCTCGCCGCGCTCCTGCAATTTTTGCATCACCCGGAAAATCTTGCGGTGGCCTTCGCGGTAAAACATCTCCGGCGTGACGGTATCGCCCAGGGCGCTCAGCACGTCGTTGTCCAGCAGCACACTGCCCAGCACGCTGATTTCGGCTTCGTTGGAGTGGGGCGCAATGCGGGGGCTTACGTCCACATCGGTCCTCGGGCGGCGCAGGCGGGCAGGGCGGCGCACAGGTGCACGCAGAGCGGGGGCAAACGGAGCAGGGCGGGGCGGGGCAGGTCTCGCATGGACGGCAAGCTTCCTTTCGGATCTGGGAATACTGAAGTGGTAGGGACCGGTCTACCTTCGTCCACAGGCACACTGGAAGCTTTCCGGTGCGCTTTCCAGGGGCGGGGCAAAGTATCCGGCCTGAGCCGTGCAGCGCGGCACGGCGACTTTCGGCAGGGCGCGGGGCCCGGCGGCAACGCAGGCATCATACCGCACCCGCTGGGAGCCGGCCCACTGGCAGAGTTGTGCAAGAAAAGCCGGCCCCCGCAGCGCTGGCGTGCCGCCCCCACAGAGGCCAGCGCCGCACAAAACACTGTTCAGCACGCTCCCCGCAAATCTAAAGATGGCCGATTTGGCATTTCTGAGAAAACGTAAGACTGCTGTGAGACCAGCGGCTCAGTAGGTGACAACTTCGTCTAAAGGCGCTCCTGGCGGGTAAAAAGGCTGGA
>JAUNHF010000006.1:14580-22091 GCA_030524065.1 Deinococcus sp. | reverse complement strand
CGGCCACACCGAAGGAATACTGCCGCATGGCGAAGCTGGCGGCGCGGTAGTTGCGGGCAGCCAGCATTTTGTGAAACAGGTCTTCGGGAATCGTCTCGCCGGTCTGATAGTGGCGGGCAAACAGGTCAAGCGCCTCACGCTGCCAGACCCAGTTCTCCATCATCTGGCTGGGCAACTCCACAAAATCCCAGGCCACGTTGGTGCCGCTCAGGCTGCGGACCTCGACCCGGCTCAGGGCGTGGTGCAGCAGGTGACCGAACTCGTGAAAGACCGTCTCTACCTCGTCCAGCGAGAGCAGCGCGGGTGTGTCTTTGCCCGGGGGGGTCATGTTGCCGCACATCAGGCCCAGGTGGGGCAAAAACTGGCCCTCGGCCGGGCCGCCGGTCACAAAGGCGTTCATCCACGCGCCGCCGCGCTTGGTGTCGCGGGGGAACCAGTCGGTATAAAAGCTGGCGATGTGCTCGCCGCGCTGCCCACCTTGCCCCTCGGCAAAGATGTCGTAGTAGCGCACGTCGGGGTGCCAGCCGGGGGCCTGCGCTTCTTCCACCGTGACGCCGAACACCCGCTGCACGATCCCGAACAGGCCCGTCAGCACGCTGCTGAGCTCAAAATAGGGGCGCAGCTCTTCCGAGTCGAAATCGTACTTTTCCTGCCGCTGCTTCTCGGCCCAGTAGCTTATGTCCCAGTGTTCCAGAGCGGGGGCGTCTGCGCCAGCCTGCTGCCGGTAAAAGGCTTCCAATTCGGCGTTCTCGCGCTCCCAGGCGGGTCGGGTCTTGGCTTCCAGGTCGCGCTCGAAGGCCAGGGCGGCGTCGCCCGAGCCGGCCATGCGGTCTTCCAGCACCAGGTCGGCAAAGTTGCGGTAGCCCAGAAGCTGCGCCTTTTCGCGCCGCAGCTCCAGAATGCGGCGAATCAGCGGGCGGTTGTCGCGCTCCGGCTGCTGTCCCACCATTCCGTTGGCCTGCCACAGTTCGCGGCGCAGCTCGCGGTCGTCGGCGTAGGTCAGGACCGGCTGCAAGGTGGGTGCCTGTAGGGTCAGGCGGTGCCCTGCGTGCCCGCGTGCCTCGGCGTCGGCACGGGTGGCGTCCTGCACCCGCTGCGGCACGCCGCTGAGGCGTTCCGCCGGCACATACAGTTCAAAAGCGGCGATAGAGTCCAGCACATTCTTGGCAAAGGTGTTGGTCACCTGTGCCAGTTCGGCGTTCAGCGCCTGCAAGCGGGCCTTTTCGCTTGCGGGCAGGTCGGCGCCGCCCCGGCGGAACTCGTCCATGGTCAGCTTCAGGAAGCGGGCGCGCACCGGGTCCAGATTCTGCGCGGCAGGCGTCTGGGCATAGGCCTTGAGCGCCTGCCACAGCCCGGCGTCCAGGCCCAGCGACGTATAGAACTCGGTCACGCCCGGCAAAATGGCTGCCTCGGCGGCGCGCCATTCCTCGGTCGCCACCACGCTGTCCATGTGGCCCACCACGGTGCGGGCGGTGTCCAGTTCACGGGTCAGCCGGTCCAGTTCGTCAATAAATCCGCCGAAGTCACGCTCCCCGGCTCCGGCCAGGTGCTTCAGCGCGGCGCGGCTTTGCTCCAGCAGCGTGTCAATGGCGGGCTGAGCATGCTCGGGTTTGAGCCGGTCAAAAGGAATCTGGAACTGGATCTCCAGCAACGGATTGTTTTGGGTCATGTCCCGCAGTATAGGCGGGAGGCCGGCCCTGGAGCCGCTCAGTGCGGCTGCACGGTGCCCTGCGCCAGTTCGCTCACCGGTACGCCGGTCAGGCGCACCAGCAGCGCGTTGCCCGCGTCCTGTGGCCGGAGCGTGACCTTGGCGGGGTCACCCACCAGCCGCACCGGGGTGGGCAGGTGGGAGAATTTGGCCCAACCGCCTGCTTCCACCACGCCAACTGACGCCAGGACGCCAGGGTGTCCTGACGGTTCTACCTGTGGGGCAGCCGTCAGAATAAGGGCAACCTCGCCTGCCGGCAGCCCGGTCTGGATGCGCTGAAACGGATCGCCTCCGACTGCAATCATGCTGCCTGGGTATTCACATTCGCCTTCCTGCGTGCAGGTGAGCGGCTGTTCCAGGAAGTGAGGCAGTAGGGCTTGAGCGGCCACCCACCCCAGCTCTGAAAGAAGTTCCCGCGTCTGCTGGGGGCTCAGCGGCCCCATATCCAGCGTGGCCCGGTCGGTGTGAAGCGTCAGGCGCGGAGTCGCCGTGAACTGTGCTCCTGCGCTCACCTGCGCGATGAACCCCAGCACCTGGCTGGCTGAGTAGTAGGCTTCGCCGCCCTGAACAAAGCTGGGCTCCGTGCCTATGCCGTTTATCCCCAGGCGACTTTCCGTGACACTCAGGTCCAGATACGGCCCCGGCTGGCCGCTTTCTGTGGGGCGGAAGTTCGCCTTCAGCCCGAGCAGCTGGGCCAGCGCACGTATCTGCTGCTCGGACAGGGTCGCCCCGTACCGGCCTGTGCATGGCTGAGCCTCCTGCACTGCGGTGCAGCCGCCGTCCATGCGCAGCGGCACGGCAATGATGGCCGGTGTCTGCTGGGCCAAAGTCATAGGCCGCGCAGGAATGGGAAGTGGGGCCGGGCGGCTGGGCGCAGCGCTCCCTGCCGAGCCGCCGCCGAGCATCAGGGCCAGCGCAGCCATAGGCACAGTGAACATGGTGGCAGTTTACTTCTGACCGACTGCGCCCGTCAGGCACTCAGCGTTCGGGTCAAAGGCGGCGCTTCCTTGCCTGTCGCCGAGCAGAGGATCTTGGCTTTCACTGCGGCGGGCAGACACAGGATGCCCTCGCTGTCGGCCACCATCCAGTCACCGGGATGGACCGTCACGCCGCCACATTGAACCGGCTGCTGCCACTCGCCGCCCGGGATAGGGCTGTGCCCAGGGCGAACACGGGAAAGCGGGCCACCTGCACCTCGGCCCGGTCACGGATTACGCCGTCAATCACCATGCCAGTGACGCCGCGTTGCTGCGCAGTCAGGCACACGTTGCCCCCGGCCACCGCATGGCGCAGGTCCGGCGACTGCACCACCAGCACCGACCCCGCCGGAGCGTGGTAGATGGCTGCGTGCAGCATCAGGTTGCAGCCGGGCTCTAGCCGCACCGTAAACGCGGGCCCGCTCAGCCCTGGCATGTCTGGGTACAGCGGGCGGATGCTCAAATTCAGCACGCGCTCTCCTGACAGCAGCGAGCCAAAGGCGGTGGTGGGCGGCGCAGTTATGAGGGGCATGCTTCAGGCTAAGGCGGGGCCAGGGGGTGTGCCCGCAGGTGTGACAGGGCAACTGGGGAGCACAAAGAACTGGCCGCCCAGGCCGGGGTTATGTCATCTGGCCTACCCGCCTGGGGCGCCGCTGCGGCACAATCGGCTATGGCCCCCTTCACCCCGGACACTGATCTGTCCCTGACCCCTGTCACCGACCTGGACGCTTTTGCGCGGGCGCTGGCCCAGTGGCGTCCTGACCGCGCCACCAGTGCCGCGAGCCTGCGCCAGCGTGACCTGGAACGGGGACCCGGCGAGTATGCCAGCCGCCACTGGGCGCAGCGTGCCGGTGTGCTGGTGGGCGCCGTGACGCTGGATTTTCCCCGCACCGAGAACCAGCCCGGCTGGCTGAACCTGCTGGTAGGCAGCCCGGAAGGGGCGCTGCTGCCGGAGCTGATCGGTGCGGGTATACGGCTGGCGCGGGCGGCCGGGGCAAGCACCCTGATCACCCGCGTGCAGGAGAACCGCCCTGAGTTGGCGGCCTACCAGGCGGCCGGCTTCCGCGAGTATGACCGCAGGTTCACCAGCGCCCTGAACCTGACCACTTTTCGCCCCGGCGCTTTTGCGGCGCGTGAGCAGCAAGTGCAGCAGACTGGGGTCCGCATCCGTTCCCTGGCGAAGGAGCTGGCCGGCCAAGAGTTCGGCGAGGCCCAGGCGCGGCGGCTGTATGCCCTGGTGGTTTCGCGGCTGGCGGCGGTGCCCGGACAGGTGAGCGTTCAGCCCTGGCCTTTTGAGGTGTGGTGGGCGAGGGTGGGGGAGAAGCTGGACCCACGCGGCGTATGGCTGGCCGTGACGCTGCGTGGCGAGTGGGTGGGCCTCAGTGAGCTGTGTGTAGAACTGGAACCGGGGGTGCTGCACACCGGCCTGACCGGCGTGGAAGTGGGCTGGCAGGGCCGGGGGGTTGCTTACGCCCTCAAGGTGGCGGCCCTCCGCGCGGCGCAGGCACGCGGCTACCGCGAGGCCCGCACCTCCAACCACGCCCAAAACGCCCCGATGCTGGCGGTCAACCGGGCGCTGGGCTTTGTGCCGGACCCCGCTGTGGTGCTGCTGCGGCGCGGTATTTGAGGGGCGTGGCCGTCAGGAGGAAGGTGGCGGCGCTGGCCGGGTCTGGCGTTCCAGCCTGCCCAATTCATCCAGAGCGGCGTAGGCCTGAGCCAGCGCCGCATTCAGTTCCTCTGGGCTGACAGCCTGGGCCATATCCTGCTGGGCTCCGCGCAGCTGCCTTTCCGCCTGCGCCGCGGCTGTCCGCAGGTGCGCGGCCTGTGCGGCGCTGCGCGCCAGCTTCAGCGCGGTGACCACGCCAGCCGTGGTTCGTTCCAGCTGGGCCTCCAGCTCGGCGGCCTGCCCACGGGCCAGTTCCAGCGCCAGCCGGGCCTGCGCGGTGGCCGCCAGGGCAACCGTCAGGTCTGTGTGCCGCCCCCGCACCGAGTAAAGGGCTTCTTCCCTCACCACGGCGGCGTGCAGCGGCTGCCTGGCTTCCAGCTCCGGCAATCTGGCGCCCAGCACCCGGTCCAGCTCGCCGGTCAGGGTCAGGGCGCGGTGCAGCTCGGCCTGGCTGTCTTCCAGCCGCCGCAGTTCGGCGTGCAGGGCCACTTGCTGGCGGCGCAAATCGTCCTGGGTGCGGTACAGCTGTTCCAGCAGGGGGCCACTGCGGGCCGCTGCCTGGGCGTAGTCTTGCGGCGTGGGCGCGGCGGGCCGGCGTCCCAGGAGCCGCGCCAGTAGGCCAGGCTGGGCCGGCTGCACCCCTGCCAGCAGTTGCCGCAGTTCGCCCAGTAGCTGGGCGTGGTCTGTCTGCGGCGCGCTCAGGGCGCGGCCCAACCCGGCGGCCCGCCGCTGCGCCTGCTGGCCCACCGCCTGCACGGCGGCCACTTGCCGGCGGAATTCGGGGCTGTGGTGGGGGTGGCGTATCAGCTCGGCGGCCATGTCGGCCGCCTGTGCCTGCAGCCGCCCGTGCGTTTCGGGGTCCAGAGCAGGAATGTCGCTCACTGTTCCAGCAGCCCGCCGGCGCCCTCTTCCTGCAACATCCGCAGGAACACTTCTACGTAGTGGGGGTCAAAATGCTTGCCGGACTGGTCCTGAATCTCCTGCATGGCGCGCTGCTGGCTCCAGGTTTGCTTGTAGGGGCGTTCGCTGGTCAGGGCGTCGTACACGTCCACGATGCTGAACACGCGGGCCGTCTTGGGAATGTCGTAGCCACGTAGGCCCGCTGGATAACCGCTTCCGTTCCATTTTTCGTGGTGATAGCGCACCAGGTCCAGCGTTTCGGTAGGCAGAAAGTGCAGGTTTTGCAGCAGGTCGTAGCCCACTTTGGTGTGCGACTCCATTACCTTGCGCTCTGAAGGGGTCAGCGGGCCTGGCTTGTGCAGGATATAGCAATCTTGCCCAGGTCGTGCAGGTAAGCGCCCCAGCGCAGCGCGGTCAGCTGCGACTCGCTGAAGCCCAGGGCGCGGCCCAGGCGCAGGCTGAGGTCCACCACCCGGCCGGTGTGCCCGCCGGTTTCGTCGTCGCGTTGTTCCAGTGCGCCGCCCAGCGCCTTGAGGCTGAGGTCGCGAGCTTCGCTCAGCTCGTCAATGGCGGCGAACTGCCCCAGCTGCGCGCCCAGCAGGCGCGTGAACGATTCCAGCACCCCGACATTGTCCGGGTAAAAGTCGTCGGTGCCGGGCCGCGCCAGCAGGATGGTGCCCAGGTGTTGGGTGTCGCGGTTGTTGACCGGCACCGCCAGAAAGCGGGTGCGCTGCTCGCGTGGCAAGCGCACCAACGCTTCTTCCACCACCCAGTGATCGGCCTGTACGGAGCGGCTGTCGTTGTGACTGGGAAAAATGGGTTGCCCAGTAAAAGGCGCAAAGGCGCCGCGGGCCGCCAGGATCTGCGGGCTGCCCCCCCGGTAGGCCAGATAAGCCAGGTTGGGCGCCAGCCCCAGCCCATAGATCATTTCCACGCCGGCTTCGATGACCTGCTGCGCGGTCTGCGCCTGCGCCAGCCGCTCACTGCCGCTGCGGAGCGCTGCAATGGTGCGGCGCTGCCAGCGCAGGTCGCTGACATTGAGCTGCTCACGGTAGATGATCAGAAACAGGCCGGCCAGCACCAGGGTGGCCGTCAGCAGGTCCTCGGCCAGCAGGCGCTCGGGCAGCAGCAGGATATAGCTCAGGAAGGCGACCGGATAGGCCAGCAGCACCACCCAGCGGATCGTTCCGCTGAGCGAGGTGGTCAGGGCAGCCAGCAGCACCGCCGCAGCGGCCATCAGGGCCTGGTTGGCCTCGGCGGCGGCATACCCCAATACTCCGACAGCGAGCAGCGCGGTCACCAGGGGGAGAACTTGTGCGAGCACGGCGCACAGTGTAGCACCGCTCACGTGCATGTCAGGGCGGGCCAAGCAGGTGAGCCACCACCTTGTTAGCAGACTGGGGAGCTGTGGTGCCACCCTGGGCAGGGCCTCCGGCGGCATAGACTGAGGACATGCTTCTCAATCAGGCGCCGGACCCTTCCGGCAAGCTCCGGCTGGCCTCGCTGGTGTGCAGCAATACCGAGATTCTGGAAGTGCTGGGCCTGCTGGATCAGGTGGTGGCGGTTGACAGTCATTCGGACAGCCCTGGGCTGGACCGGGCCGTGCGGCTGGGGCCGGACCAAGAGATCAGCATAGAGCGGCTGGCACAGGCCCGCCCCGATCTGGTCCTGGGCAGCCTGAGCGTGCCCGGGCTGGAGCGCGTGGTGCAGGCGGTGAAGGAAGCCGGGCTGCCGCTGCTGGTGCTGGACCCTATTTCCCCGCAGGACATCGCCGCCGACATCCGGCAGGTGGCGCAGGCGGTGGGATGCGCGCAGCGCGGCGAGGAGGAGGCCGAGCGCTTTTTGGCCGGGCTGGCCGCCGCCGCCCGCGACAGCCGCCGGGCGCTGGCCGCCTGGCCGCGCCCCCCCCGCGTGATGGTGGAATGGTGGCCCCGGCCCATCATTGCCGCCACCCGTGACTCGTGGGTGACCCACCTGCTGCGCGACCTCGGCGCCCAGAACGCTTTTGCCGACCGCGCTGGCCGCAGCTCTGCGCTGACCCTGGACGAGGTCCGCGCCGCGGCCCCCGACCTGATGACCTGCTCGTGGTGCGGTGTCAAGCGGCTGCGCCCCGAGGTGATGGAAGCCCGTGGTCTGGGCGCAGCGGTGGCCTGCATTCCGGAAAGTGGGCTGGGCCGCCCCGGCCCGCGCCTGCAAGAAGGGATGCAGGCTCTGGCACAGGCCCTCGCCGCCCTGCCGGTTCCCCCGCGCTAAGGTCAGC
>JAUNHF010000006.1:0-14480 GCA_030524065.1 Deinococcus sp. | reverse complement strand
CCCCGCCCTTGGCCCTGCGGCTGGGGACGGGGTTGGGCGGCGCCCACCGCCTCTACTTGAGCGTCTGCACCCAGGCGTAGATGTTGTTGATATCGCTGTCAGACAGCTGCTCCTCACCAAAGCGGGGCATCGTGCCGGCCAGCTCACCACGCGGCGAGAGGCCTTCACGCAGCGTCTGGACAAATTCGGGCTGCGACCAGCCGGTGGCGTGGGCGCTCATGGCCGGACCAATGCCGCCCTGGCCCTGGGCCCCGTGGCAGCCCGCGCAGCTGGAAGCGAAAATTTGCTGGCCGGCTGCCGCGTCGCCAGAAGCCACAGCGGCGGCGGTGGCGTTGGCATCGGTCACGTCCTGCTGGGTGGAGGTGGCGGCGTCGGCCTGTTCCTGCTCGGCCAGTTCGCCTTCGGTCAGCTGATCCTGCTGAGCACCGTCTTCTGGGGCGGCCGTGTCAGGTTCGCCGGCAGCGGGGGTAGAAGTTTCGGTTTCGGCGCCGGTTCCTTCGGTGCTGGCGCCCGAAGTGCCGCCCTCTGGGGCGCCAGCTTCCGAAGTGCCAGCTTCTTCCGTGCCGGCAGCGCCATGTTCGCCGCCTTCAGCCGAAGCTTCGTGGGCCGTCACCTTGTTCACCGCTGCGCGGTAGCCGGTCACGGAGCCGCCGATTCCCAGCAGCAACAGCGCCGTCATAGCCAGTGCGTACGTACTTTTCATTCCTACCACCTTACCATACGGTCATGCCGCCTACAGGGCCAAAAAGCCCGGTCTCAACGTTGCTCAAGCAGGCGGTTTTTCTCGTCTACCAGCACCACGCGGGGCTCCAGGGCGCGGGCTTCTTCCTCGCTGAAGTTGCCGAACGCCGCGATAATCACCAGGTCGCCGGGCTGCACCAGATGGGCGGCGGCGCCGTTGATCCCGATCACGCCGCTGCCGCGTGGGCCGCTCAGGGCGTAGGTATGCAGGCGGTTGCCGTTGGTGATGTCCCAGATATCCACCTTTTCATTGGGCAATATGTCGGCAGCGTCCAGCAAATCCTGATCAATGGTCACGCTGCCCACGTAATCCAGGTCAGCCTGGGTCACGGTGGCGCGGTGAATTTTGGCCCGGAACATAATTCTTTCCACGCGCGCAAGTATAGGGGAGGACGGCCGGCCAAATGGGCCTGCGGCTTGAATCAAGCTGAAGCTTCTGGGGGGGGCTGGCCCACGCCGCTCAGGCCCAGTACTTCCACAGCAGCTGCGCTGCCGTGAGCAGCAGCAGCGCCGCGAAGAGGGTTCTGAGCTGCGCCGCCGGGATTTTCTCCTGTAGGCCGGCGCCCGCCCGTGCGCCCAGCAGCACCCCCAGGGCGACGGCGCAGGCCAGGGCCGGGTCCAGCAGGCCGCCAGCCTGATAAATCAGCGTGTTGCCCACGGCGGTCAGGCCCATGATGAAGGTGGAAGTGGCGATGGCTTCCCGCAGCGGCAGCCCGCCCAGCAGGTTCATGATCGGTACCTGCACGGTGCCCCCGCCGATGCCCAGCAGCCCGCTCATGATGCCGGCAAAGCCCATGCCGGGAGCCGCCCAGGGGCTCTGTGTGCCGCCCTGTTCGGCCCGCCGCCCGCCGCGCAGCAGCCGGTACGCCGAGTACAGCAGCAGCGCCGTGAACACGCTGGCCACCGCCCGGGCCGGCAGCACCAGCCCCAGCAGGCTGCCGATCACCCCGCCGGCAATGGTCAGCGGTGCGTACAGGTAGCCGGTCCGTGCCCGCACCAGGCCGCGCTCCAGGTAGCCGGCGGCCCCACTGAGGCCCACTGCCAGCACGCCGACCTGACTGACGGCGATGGCCGCAGCAATCGGCAGCGGCTCACCCAGGGCGTCCGAGACCAGCCCCAGCGCCGGCACCACCACCACGCCCCCCCCCAGCCCCAAAATGGCGCCCAGCACCCCTGCCAGAAGGCCGATCAGCAGCGCTGCGAGTGTCAGGGTCATGGGGGAGATGCTAGCGCGCCAGGCGGCCCCACTGCGGCCCCCGGCAGTCGTCTGAATGTGGGGGCGCGGTGCCGAGTTCCGGGCTCTCCATGCCTTGAGTGCTAGGTGCTGGGCGCTGGGCTAGGCGTGCCGGTGTGCTCCCCGGTGGGAAAGCGCGGGGCAGGTGGCATGGGCGGCTGCACTTCCACCACGCGGTTGCGCCCGGTGCGCTTGGCACGGTAAAGCGCCTCATCCGCGCGGCTGATCAGCGAGCTGACAGTGTCGTGCGGCACGGCGCGGGTCAGGCCCACGCTGACCGTGACCTGCAGTCCGGGCACGTCCCAGCTCAGCTGCATGGTCCGCAGCCGGATCTGCTCGGCCACCCGGCGAGCTTCTTCGCTGCGCACGCCGGGCAGGGCGACCAGGAATTCCTCGCCTCCGTAGCGGGCGGTCAGGGCATCCAGCCCAGCCACCTCTGGCAGCAACTGTGCCAAGCGCTGCAACACCCGGTCACCCACGGCGTGCGAATGGTTGTCGTTGATGCACTTGAAATGATCCAGATCAATCAGCAGCAGGTGCAGCGACTGGGTGGGAGCCCGCAGCTGGTGCAGCAGCCCGGGCAGTGTCTCGTCTGCGCTGCGGCGGTTGTTGATCCCGGTCAGGGCGTCGCGGCGGGCCAGGCCTTCGGCCAGTTGCAGGCGCTGCTGCCATTCGGCGTGCAGGCTGCTGTCGGCCAGCGCCTCACCCACGGGGTGCAGCAGGGCGGTGCTGTTGGCCGGCTGGGCTATCTGCCCGCGCAGCTGCGCCGTGACCTGGTGCATGATTGCCAGCGCTTCGGGCAGGCGCCGCTGCGCTTCATACAGGCCTGCCAGCACTTCCAGGGTCTCCACCCGCAGATGGTGCTTGCCCCAGCAGTCCATCAGTGTCAGGGCGGTGTTGAGGTGAAGTTCGGCGCTCTGCTCCGCGGCCTGCCGCTCCGGGGGGCCGAGGTCGGGGCGCTGCAGCAGCAGCTTGCCCAGCCGCAGGTGCAGGTCAATCTCGCCGTCCATGTAGCGCCCGTGCAGACCGTCCAGGCACGCCGTCAGCACATAGATGGCCCGTTCATAGTCGCCCCGCTGGGCCAGCAGCCGGGCTTCGAGCTCGCAGTAGGCATTGTAGTAAGAGACTTCCTGCGGGGGCAGCTCATAGGACTGCGCCAGAATCTGCTCGGCTTGCCGGAGGTGCTCGGCCTGCTCGGCAGGGCGTGCCAGCCGCTCGCTTTGCTCGGCCAGCTGCAAGTGGGCGCAAGCTTGCCCGAGCTGCACATGGGCCCGCACAATTGCTTCCGGGCTGTGCTGCAAGTGATAGGCGTCAATCAGGTGCAGGGTGCGCTCGGGGTCGCCCCAATAGGTGTACAGGTGCGCCATGTTGACCTGAAGAATGCTGAGCAGCCGGGGCGCAATCTGCCCGTCTGACTGGCGGCCCAGCTCCTGCGCCAGCAAAAACTGCTGGGTGGCGCTGTGCCACTCGCCGGCCGTGTGATGCAGCAGCGCCATGTTGTTGGCGACTTTGAACTGCACCTCGATGTCGCCCAGGCGCAGCGCTTCTTCACGGGCGCGGCGAAAACTGACCCTCGCGGCTCCAGGCTGGCCCAGACCAATTTCGATGTTCCCCAGCAGGTTCAGTGCCTGGGCCAGTGCCCGGCGCCCGGTTTCGCCTTCCCGCTCAGCTTCCTCTACCGCCTGCCGGGTGCAGCGGTAGGCCTCCTCAATAGAGCGGCCGCACAGCCAGCGGCCGACAGCGATCAGTCGTTCGGCACGCGTGTTCAACTGTGCATTTGGTCTCATATGACCTTTAGGATAAGTCATAAAGACCAGCTGGAAGCCAACCGAGATCTGACAGAAATATTGCAAAAATGCAATGTAAGTCTTATTTATTAAATGGCTATAGTTGCCTTCCCGACGACCTTACGGTAAGCAGGGGATGCTGGATGGCCGGACAGCAAGGGGGAGTGTCCGGCTTTTCTGGACAAATGACCCAGAATAAGCCTTGAGGCAACTGTCTTGTCCCCACACTGCAGGCTAAGGGCGGCAGAAAAAAGACGCTGGGAAAACTTCTCCCAGCGCCCCTGGCAACTGCCGCGACTTAGAAGGCCGTGTCCAGTGCGGCCAATGCCCCGGCCGCGTCAGTGATGCCGGCCTGCGCCAGATCGGGGCGGCCACCCCCCTTGCCCCCGCCGGCTGCCGCGAGTTTGCCGACCAGTTGCCCGGCGTGCGCTCCTTTGGCGACTGCGTCCTTGGTGGCCTTGACGACCAGGCCCCCATCAGAAGCGATCACCACGATGTCGGCGCCGCTCTGTTCCAGCAGGCGGTCTGCCGCGCCGCGCAGTTCGCCGCCCTCAATGCCGCTCAGCTTCAGGCTGGCGACCTGAAAGCCGCCCAGCTCGCGGGTATCGGTGCTGTTGCCCCCGCCCATCTGCGCTTCGGTCAGCTGGCGTTTGACGTTCGCCACTTCCTTTTCGCTGGCCCTCAGCTGGCTTTGCAGCCCGGCGATGCGGTCTTCCAGGCCCTCGGCGCTGGTGTTCAGCAAGCTGGCGGTGCGGCTTAAGCGGCCCAGGCGCTCGCGCACCCAGGTGCTGGCCGCTTCGCCCGCCAGCGCCTCAATGCGGCGCACGCCAGCGGCCACGTTTTCGTCGCTCAGCAGCACAAAGGCGCCGATGTCGCCCGTGCGGCGCACATGCGCCCCGCCGCACAGTTCCATGCTGGACACCGGCTGGCCGCCGTACTCCACGTTGCCTTCCACCCGCACCACGCGCACGGTGTCGCCGTACTTTTCGCCAAAGAGGGCGGTGGCGCCCGCCGCCTTGGCCGCCTCAATCGGCATTTCCTGCCAGCTGACCGGGAAGTTGGCGCTCACCCAGCGGCTGACCAGGGTTTCCACAGCGGCCAGTTCCTCCTGGCTCAGGGCCGAGGCGTGTGTAAAGTCAAAGCGCAGGCGGTCTGGGGCCACCAGCGACCCCGCCTGCCGCACGCCACTGCCCAGCACGGCCCGCAGCGCCGCGTGCAGCAGGTGGGTGGCGGTGTGGTGGCGCTCAGTGGCAGCCCGCTCTGCGCCCACCACGCCGCGCACGCTAGCGCCCTGGCTCAGCTCGCCGCGCAGCACCTCTACCTCGTGCAGAAACACCCCGCCCACTTTGCGGGTGTCCAGCACGCGCCCTTCGCCGCCGCTCCACTCCAACCTGCCGGTGTCGCCCACCTCGCCGCCGCCCTCGGCGTAGAAGGGGGTGCGGCTCAGCACCACGGTTTTGCGCCCGGCTTCCTCGCCGTCCAGCACGGCCAGCACGTCGCCCTCGGCGTCCAGCTGGTCATAGCCCACGAACTCGGTCTGCGGCAGGTTCTGCACCGCTTCGGCGCCGGAATCAAACAGCTCGGACTTGCCGAATTTGCTGCCGGCGCGGGCGGTTTCCTGGGCGCGTTCCAGGGCCAGTTCGTAGCCGGTCACGTCCACGTCCACGCCATGCTCGGCGGCAATCTCCTGGGTCAGGTCCAGCGGAAAGCCGTAGGTGTCGTACAGGGTAAAGGCGTCCTCGCCGCTCAGCACCTTTTCGCCGCCTAGGCCTTCCAGCAGGCCACCCAGGCGCTGAATGCCGCCTTCCAGGGTCCGCAAGAAGCGCTCCTCTTCGGCCTTGATCGCGGCCTGTACCCGCTCCTGCTCGGATGCGAGTTCGGGGTAGCCGTCTTTCATCTTCTCGACCACCAGCGGCACCAGTTGATAAATGCTGGGTTCGTTCAGGCCCAGCAGGTAAGCGTGCCGGGAGGCGCGGCGCAGCACCTTGCGGACCACGTAGCCGCGCCCGGTGTTGCTCAGAGCTACGCCGTCGGCAATCACCATGCTCACCGAGCGGGCGTGCTCGGCAATCACGCGGTGCGACACGCTCTGCTCGCCCTCGTAGGGGCGGCCACTCAGCTCTACGATTTTTTCGATGATGGGGGCAAACACGTCGTTGGTATAAAAGTCGGGCACGTCCTGCACCACGCTGGCGACGCGCTCCAGCCCCATGCCGGTATCAATGTTCTTGAAGGGCAGCGGCGCCAGAATCGGCTGCCCCGCTTCGTCCAACCCCTGACGGTCGAATTCGGGAAACACCAGGTTCCACACTTCCAGGAAGCGGGCGCTTTCGCGGGTCTCGGCGTAATCGGCCCAGCTGTCGTCGCCGTACTTGGGGCCACGGTCATAGTAGATTTCGCTGCACGGGCCACAGGGGCCGTTGGGGCCCTTGAGCGGTGCGTCGGCCGGCCAGAAGTTCTCGTCGGCCCCGAAGCGGTGGATGTGATCAGCGGGCAGGCCGTGATCTTCCGTCCAGTAGCGGAACGCTTCGTCGTCGTCCACGTAGATGGTCACGTACATCCGCTCCGGCTCAAAGCCCATCCACTCGGGGCTGGTCAGAAATTCCCAGGCCCAGGCGATGGTGTCGCGCTTGAAGTAGTCGCCAAAGCTGAAGTTGCCCATCATCTCGAACAGACTGAGGTGGCGCCGGGTGCGGCCCACGTTCTCGATGTCGTCCATGCGCACGCACTTTTGGGCGGTGGTCACGCGTTTGCTGGTGCCTTCGCTAAAGACGGCGGGTGCGCCCATGAACTGAGGCTTGAACTGCTGCATGCCGGCCACCGAGAACATGGTGGTGGGGTCGGGCGCCACCACAGAGTGGCCCGGCAGAATCAGGTGCTCTTTGCTCTGAAAGAACTGGAGGAATTTGCGGCGAATGTCCGCCGTGGTGAGGTGTCGGGCTGTGGTGAAGTGCTGATCAGGAGAAGGCTCTGGCGCGGTCATAACCGCGAGTATAGCGGGCTGGAGTGCCGGGGCTTTGCCTGGCTTTTTCTGAAGCGGCCGCTACCGTGGCCCTTGCTGCCGCTCCAGCTCCTTGACGCGGGCTTCCAGTTCACGGATGCGGGCCTGTTCTGCCGGGCTGTCCCCCTGGCGGGCGCGGCGCAGCAGCACTGCGAGGGCGGTGACGGCCAGCAGCGGCAGAAGCAGCAGCACTGCGATCATGAGCCATTCCACCGGTCCAATAGGCATGGGTCAGTCTAACTTGCCGGCAGACAGGGAGGTTATCCGTACCGAGCCCCAAGCCGCAGCGCATCCGCAACATCACGTTGGCACGCCGCTCCGCCAGCGCTGTTTGTTCCGATGTGACCCGTGCAGCAGCGTGCAAGCGGGCGGCCCCGGATAGAGTCTCCGGAAGTCGCCCGCCTACTTCCCTTTCTGCTGCCTGCTTAACCGAGGTCGCTGTCCCACCACATCTCGTGCTCGCGGGCTTGCCGGGCACGCGACTCGTCGCTCAGGGCCTGCATGGCGGCGGCCAGCTGGTCCCAGTGCTTGTCGCCCATCGGGTCAATGCTAAGGGCCCGCTGCAAGTAGCCGGCCATTTCCTTGTGGTTGCCGGCCTGCTGCGCGGCGGTGGCGGCGCTGTCCAGCAGGCTGAGGTGCAGGCCTTCAAGCCGGGCGCGCACGTCGTCAATCCAGGGGCCGTCGCTGCCGGGAAGATATTCACCGTATAGCCCCACCACCTCGCGCAGTTCTTCCAGGCCCAGCTTGCCCTGCTCAGCCTGCGCGGCCAGCAACTCGAAGCGCTGCACATCGTATTCGGGGCGGACGCTGTCCGACAGGCTGTAGCGGCGGTTGGTGTTGGTCACGGCGTCGCTGCCCAGCGACTTGCGCAGTCGGTGGAGCGTGGTGTGAAACAGGCTGCTGGCCCGCGACTCGTCCTTTTCGGGCCACAGGGCCTCAGCGGCTTCCCAGGAGGTGACTTCGCCGTTTTCCAGCAGGAAGAAAAAGAGTTCCAGCGCCTTGCGCGACACCCACGACACCACCTCGCCGTCCTGGGTCACCTGCGCACTGCCCAGTGCGCTGGCCCGCAGCCCGCTCTCGCCCTGCAAGGTCATGCCGGCGCGGCGCAGCCGGGCTTCCACAGCGCCGTTCAGGTCGGCAGGAGTAAAAGGTTTAGGCAGATAATCGTCGGCGCCCAGGTTCATGCCCCGGCGCACGTCGGCCCGCTCGGCGTGGCTGGACAGCAGCATAAAGGGGACCCGCGCCAGCTTCTCGTCGCCGCGCATCTTTTCCAGAAAGTCCAGGCCGGTCATGTACGGCATCACCACGTCACTGATGACCAGGTCAGGTACGAACACTTTCATCAGGTCCAGCGCCTCCACCGGGTGGCTGGCCGTCCGTACGTCGTGACCCGAGCGAGTCAGAATTACAGAAATCAGTTTCAGGATGGCAGTGTCGTCATCCACGACCAGGATTTTCGGCATGGAATCCAGTGTAGCAGCCGCCTCTCAGCTGCGGCTCATATCCCCCGGCCCAGCCCCTGTCGGTGCCTGCCGGCCTGCGCTGGCTGGCGCTCCCCCTGCGGCACTGGAGCCGGGTTAAGGTAGGGCATGACCCCACTGAAGCGGATTGAGGCGCAGGTGCTGACCCAGACCCCACAAACCCCACGGGCCGAAGCGGTGCTGGTGGGAGCCGGGCGGGTGCTGGCCGTGGGGAGCCGCGCCGAGCTGAGGGCGCAGGCCCCGCAGGCGCAGGTGCTGGATTACCGGGACGCTCTGCTTACGCCGGGCCTGTGCGACGCCCACACCCACCTGGTCACTTACGGGTTCACGCTCTCGCAGCTGGGGCTGCATGGCGTGCGCTCGGTCGCGCAGGTGCAGCGGCAGGTGGCTGAACGTGCCGCCAGCACGCCACGCGGCGAGTGGATTCGGGGCGGCGGCTTTTTGATGTCGGAGCTGGGCCTGAGCGAATACCCCACGGCCGCTGACCTGGACGTGGTCAGCCCCGAGCATCCGGTGGCGCTGTACTCACGTGACCTCCACATGCTGTGGGTCAACAGCCGCGCTCTGGAGCTGGCCGGCATTCACGCCGGTACCCCGGACCCGGAGGGCGGTCAGATCGTGCGCTCGCCGCACGCCCAGCGCGGGGGACTGGGCTGCTTGCTGGAACATGCCTGCGACCTGGTCAGCCGCGCCATTCCTGACCCCAGCCCGCAGGCGTACCTGGCCGCGGCGCAGGCGGGCGCCCTGGACCTGCGGGCCCGGGGGTTTGTCAGCACGCACACCATGGCGTTCGAGTCGCCGCAGGCTCCGCTGGCCCTGCAGGAGCTGGACCGCCGGGGCGAGCTGGGCCTGCGGGTCTGGGCCTGCTTGCCGCACAGCGAGCTGGAGGCTGCGGCACGCCTGGGGCTGGCCGGAAACGGGGGCGGGGGCCTGTTTCAGTGGGGCGGGGTCAAGTTCTTCGCGGACGGGGCGCTGGGCAGCCGCACCGCCTGGCTGCACGCGCCGGGCTACGCGGACGGGTCGGGCACCGGCATGCCCCTGGACCCGCCAGACCTGATTCTGGAACGGGGCCGCCGCGCCCTGGAACTGGGCCTTACGCCGGTCACGCACGCCATCGGGGACCGCGCCAACACCGAGGTGCTGAACGTGTATGAGCAGCTGCGCCCGCTGGCAGACGCCCGTAAGGTCCGGCTGCGGATCGAGCATGCCCAGCACCTGCAGCCCAGGGACCTGCCCCGCTTCCACGGCCTGGTCGCCAGCTTGCAGCCTTCGCACCTACCCGCCGACGCGGCCCTGATCCGCGAACTGACCCCGCAGTGTGAAGCCCTCAGCTTTGCTGGCCGCAGCCTGCTGAACCACGGGGCAGTGTTGGCGTTCGGCAGTGACGCTCCGGTCACGCCGCCCAGTGTTCAGGTCAATTTCGCGGCCAGCGTGTCGCGCAGTGGTGAGAGCGGCGCACCGCTGGCTCCGGGCGAGGCTCTGACTCCCGAAGAGGTGCTGTGGGCCCACACACGCGGCCCCGCCACCGCGGCGGGCTGGGCCGATGAGGGCTGGATTCGCCCCGGCAGCCGCGCCGCCTTTACGCTTTGGGACCGGCTGGGTGGTGAGGCGCAGGCGCTGGTCCTCTAGCCCCCCTGATATTTCAGAGTCCCTGGTGCGCCAGCGCCGGTCTGGTCAGGCTCCGCTGCGTTTCCTGGCCTACGCTGTCTCCTCTACCTTACGTTTCTCATCGCCCGCGTCCCCATCGCTTAAGCTGAACTATGCAAGGTACGACCCCCAGCCATCCGATTCACGCCCAGCACCAGGTTCCGGTGCGCGAAATCACCCTGGGCCTGCTGGGCTGCGGCAGTGTGGGCACTGCCTTTTTGCAGCTGCTGGAGCGCCGCCGCCCCGTGTTCGAGGATATGGGCGTGCGTATTCGCGTGGCCGGCGTGCTGGTGCGCGACCCCGTCCGCCCCCGTGAGGTGCCCGCCGGCACCCCGCTGACCGAATCCCCTGACTTTTTGAACGGGTGCGCGGTGGTGGTGGAGGTGATGGGCGGTACTGCCCGCCCGCTGGAGTTGCTGCGCCCTTACCTGAGTTCGGGCCGCCCGGTCATCACTGCCAACAAGGCGTTGCTGGCCGAGTGCTGGGACGAACTGCGCCCCTACGCTCTGGCCGGGCAGCTGTACTACGAGGCGAGCGTGATGGCGGGCACCCCGGTGATCGGCCCGATGAGCACGGTGTTGCGGGCCAGCACCTTTGAGCGCCTTCAGGCAGTGGTCAACGGCACCTGCAATTTCATCATTACCCGGATGGAAGAAGGCCAGACCTACGCGGCGGCGCTGGCCGAGGCGCAGGCGCTGGGCTACGCCGAGGACCCACCCGCCCTGGACGTAGGCGGCTTTGACAGCGCCCACAAGCTGGCGGTGCTGGCCCGCTTCTGTGTGAATGGAGAGTTCGACCACCGCCAGATCAGGGTGCAGGGCATCGAAGCGTTGACCCCCGAGCTGATTCAGGCCGCTGCCGCGCGCGGTGAGCGCTACAAGCTGGTGGCCGAGCTGCGCCGCGAAGGAGAGGGCTGGCACGCCAGCGTCTCGCCCCGTGCGCTTCCTGCCGACCACGCCCTATGCACCGCCGGGGCCAGCCGCAACGCGATGGTGTACGAGGGCGAGGAGTGCGGCCCGCTGTTCTTCGCGGGTGGCGGGGCCGGCGGTATGGTCACGGCCTCCGCCATGGTCGGCGACCTGCTGGACTGGCTGATCGGCTTTCCCGGCCACGTCCCGCTGCATAGCGTAGAGGGTTAAAAGTAGTTCCCGGTGGCCTCGCGGCACTGCTCCCCTGGGAAGGGCCGAAGCTGAGCTGCTTGGCCCTGCGGCTCTTCTTCCCCCTCTGCTTTCTGGGGTGCGCTTATCCTCCGACCTGATCGGCGCGGATGCTACGCACAGTCTGGTCGCGCAGATCAGCCACGTCCTGCCCGATGCTGACCTTGTATTGATGGGGATTGAGCAGGCGTAGCGTGCCCTCTTGCAGCTGTAGTGCCTCGCTGCGGGCGCGGGCCTGAATGGTGGATAGGTCATCGGCGGTGTGCGTGCGCTGTCCGCCGCGCATCATCACCTCGCGGGCGTCCTCCCATTCCAGGGCCGGCAGATGGGTGTGCTTGAGCGGATTGGTGGGGTCGCTCACAAGATCACCCTCTTTGGGCATCCCGCCCAGTGTCATTACGTCAAAGCTGACAGTGCCTTCGCGGTCGCGGCCCCGCCAGACCCGCTTCACACCCGGCACATTGCTCTTGATGGGATCGCCGGTCAGCTTCATCTTGGGTTCGCCGTTCAGGGCGGCCAGCTTGTATACCCCGCCCAGGGCGCCGCCGCCCTCGCCGCCGGCCGTCGCCAGCTGGGTGCCGATGCCATACACGTCAATGCGCCCGCCTTCAGCGATCACCGAGGCGATGACCTGCTCGTCCAGGTCGTTGGAAGCGATGATCTTCACGTCCGGGAAGCCTGCTTCGTCCAGCGCCGCCCGCACCCGGCGGCTCAGGTACACCAAGTCACCACTGTCCAGGCGCACGCCGCGCAGCTCGTGCCCCCTGGCGCGCAGTTCGCGGGCCACGGTCAGGGCATTGATCAGGCCGCTTTTGAGGGTATCCACCGTGTCCAGCAGCAAAACGGTGCTGTCCGGGTAGGCGCTGGCGTAGGCACGGAACGCTTCCAGCTCGCTGCCAAAGCTCTGTACCCAGGCGTGGGCGTGGGTGCCCGACAGCGGCAGACCGTAGCGCAGTCCCGCTTCTACATTGGAGGTGGCAGTGGCCCCACCCACAAAAGCGGCTCGGGCGGCACTCAGGGCGCCGTTGGGTCCCTGGGCGCGGCGGGCGCCGAACTCCACCACTTCGCCGCCGTGCGGGCTGCTCAGGGCCGCAATCATGCAGCGGGCCGCCTTGGTCGCCACCAGCGTCTGAAAGTTGAGGGTGTTCAGCAGCGCCGTTTCCACCAGCTGCGCTTCCCACAGCGGCGCGGTCACGCTCAGCAGTGGCACATGCGGAAACACGATGCGCCCTTCACGAAAAGCAGTGACTGTGCCGGAAAAGCGCCAGTCTTTCAGCGCCGCCAGAAATTCCGGTCGGAACAGCCCCAGCGACCCCAGGTACTCCAGGTCTGCCGGGCTGAAGCGCAGGCTTGCGAGGTAATCCAGCGCCGGTTCCAGCCCGGCCCACACGGCAAAGCCGCCACTATAGGGCTGCTTGCGGTAGTACAGGTCAAACGTGGCCTCCTGGGTGTGCATGCCCTCCAGGAAATAGCCCTGCATCATGGTCAGCTGATAGAGGTCGGTAAAAAGGGGCGTGGAGCAGACCAGGTCGCGCTGCTGGGTGGGGGTCACAGGATTCATAAGGAGCCTCCGGGTGGCCAGGGAGAGAAGGCCGGGAACAGAAAGGAAGAAAGGGGGAGAAGCAAACCGGCAAGAGCCTTACCGTACCGCAGCGCCGGGGCGGGCGGCCACCTTCAGGCCACCACGTCGTCCAGCTGCTGCCCACGCGTCTCGGTGCCGATGGCCCAGGCGCAGGCGGCGGCGATAGCGAAGCACAGCGCAAAGACGGTGAGGGCCACGCTCAGGTTGCCGGTCAGCAGCAGCGCACCCACACTGGGCGAAATCAGGCTGGCGGCGCGGGCGGTGCTGCTCATCAGGCCCATGCCGGTGGAACGCAGCCGGGTCGGGAATAGCTCTGGCGTGTAGGCGTACACCGCACCCCACGCCCCCAGCAGTGCGAACGACAGCAGGGCCGAGGTTGCCAGTACGCTCTGGGGGCTGCCCGCCGACAGGAACAGGTACGCGCCCACCGCGCCCAGCGCCAAAAAGCCGCTGACCGTGGCCCGCCGCCCGATTCGGTCCACCAGATAGGCAGCCAGCGCGTAGCCGGGCAGCTGCGCCAGCGCCAGCAGCAGCGTGGTGCGGTACACCTGCCCCAGGTCCATGCCACCCGCTTTCAGGAAGCTGGGCAGCCAGCTGAAGATGCCGTAGTAACCCAGCGAAAGCCCGAACCACACGGCGCCCAGCAGCAGGGTGCGGCGGCGCAGTGTCCCGCGCAGCAGGTCGGCGGGGGTCACGCGGGTGCCGGTCGCGGGTGCGGTCAGCTCCTCTCCACCGAGCGCCTGTGGGTCGCCGTTGGCCTGGGCGACCTTCTCCACAGCGGCGCGGGCTTGGCCCGCCTGGCCGCGCAGCAGCAGGTGCCGGGGCGAATCGGGAATGCCGAAGCGGGCCAGCAGACCAATAAGTCCCGGTACGGCGGCCAGGCCCAGCAGCCACCGCCAGGCGTCTTGGGGCGGCAGCTGCGTGCTCAGGAACCAGGCCAGCCCCGCCACGGCGATGGTGCCGACCGCCCAGAAGCTTTCGAGGTAGACCAAAAAGCGCCCGCGCCAGGCGGTCGGCACAAATTCGGCCATCATGGCGTAGTCCACCGGCAGGGTGCCCCCAATAGCAAAGCCGGTCAGGAAGCGGGCCACCATCAAGAGGGCCACCGTGGGCGCGAAGGCTCCAACTATTCCAAAGAGCACGCCCAGCGCCACCGTGGTCAGGAAAACAGTACGCCGCCCGATCCGGTCTGCCATGTAGCCCCAAAAAGCCGCGCCCACAAACATTCCAGCAAAGGTCGCGGTCAGTAGCCAGGTGATTTCCGGCGCTCCCTTTTGCAGCCCGAATTCTGCGCTGATCCCCGGCATGGCAAAGCCCATCAGCAGCACTTCCATCGCGTCGGCGGCCCAGGTGAGCCCACAGATGGCCAGCAGCCGCCACTGAAAGGCCCCCATACCGATCCGGTCGATGGCATCATCCACGCTCAGAGACGGGGAAACCGCAGATTTCCCAACCGCTTGTGAAATGTTTGTCATGCCTCATCATACGGGGCATTTGCCCCCAATGTCAGCATACGCACAGTGTTACTTGGTGAGTAAATTCACGAGCTTTCTGTGGGGCAGAGGCTTTCGCAGGAAGGTGTCCACTGCGGGCAGATGCTCGGTAGAGGCCGTTGAGGAGCACAGAGTGCTGTTCTCTAGGCCCGCTCGGCTGGGGCCCAAAGTGCAGGGTGACGAAGTAGGTTACGGTGTACAACTTCTCGCCGTAGCGCCTACGGCCCTCTCTATGCAACGTGTCTATAGCGTTGTCCAACTTAAGAACGACTCGCTTCTTGCCAGTGGCCGGGAGTCTGTGCGCGCTCCTGCGGCAGCTTGGCGGTGCGGTGGCCCAGAGTTTCGCAGTGCAGGTCG
>JAUNHF010000261.1 GCA_030524065.1 Deinococcus sp. | reverse complement strand
AATTCCTGCGCCAGCATGGCTATTCGCTCAGCTATGCAAGGTGCAAGTTATGAGCTGTTCCATTCCACGGACCCTTTGACCGACCAGTCAGTCAGTGAGTGGTGGTAAAAAAGCCTTGGAGACGCTTTCCTCTGACTTTCTCTAGCGAGAAAGCGTTCCAGATCCCCTGTTCTCTACCTTTTGAGGATTCGTAAAAACTTGTAAGCGGCTAGATGAAGGGTCAGGAGCATCCGCGCCGGAGCCCTCAGAGGGCCTTCATCCAGGAGACAGCACAGCGCCCCGTTTCGGCGGCGGATGCAGTGGTTCCGGGTGGACCCAGCCCAAAAAACCCCCAGCCAGGCCGGGGGACTTAGAAACAGATGGGGGAATGCGGCGGGGGCTACGACTTACAGCAGTTCTCAGAATGACGTGCCTGCTGACAAAGCATCAACAGTCACTCCATTCCTCGTCCTGCTCTCCTTTTTTGCACTTGCTCCGCTCGCCAAATTGCTAAATGCTCTAGAGGCCCAGGTCACCGGTGCGGCTGCGCTCAATGGGCATGCCACTGGCGCCCTCAAAGGCGTCAATCTCCTCAATAAAGCGGTCAAACAGGTAGCGGCTGTCGTGCGGCCCAGGAGCTGACTCCGGGTGGTACTGCACGCTGAACACCGGATAGCGGCTGTGAGCCATGCCTTCCAGCGTCTGGTCGTTCAGGTTGATGTGGGTGGGCACAAACTGTCCAGCAGGAATCGAGTCAATGTCCACCGCGTAGCCGTGGTTCTGGCTGGTGATTTCCACGTTGCCGGTCAGCAGGTTCTTGACCGGCTGGTTGCCGCCCCGGTGCCCGAACTTCATCTTGAACGTCTGGCCGCCCGCGCCCAGCGCCAGAATCTGGTGGCCCAGGCAGATGCCAAAAGTAGGCAGCAGGCCCATCAGCTCCCAAGCAGTGCGGTGCGCGTAGGTGAGCGCGGCAGGATCGCCAGGACCGTTGCTGAGAAACAGGCCATGCGGACCCAGTTCCATAATCTCGGCGGCGGTGGTGTGCGCGGGCACCACGATCGGCTCAATGCCCACTTCGGCCAGCCGCTTGATGATGGTGTGCTTGATTCCAAAATCCACCAGCACCACGCGCTTGCCTTCGCGCAGGGTGGGATAGGCGTAGGGCAGCTCGGTGGTCACTTCGGTGACCATGTCCAGGCCGTCGCGGTCGCGGTGATCGCGGGCGCGGGCCACCAGCTCGGCTTCTTCTTCGGGCGAGAACTCGCCGTAGGGGTCGGCGGGGTTGGTGTAGGAGCGGTGGGCGATCACGCCCTTGACCACGCCCCCGGAGCGCAGCCGGCGCACCAGAGCGCGGGTATCAATCCCCTGAATGCTGACCACGCCGTAGCGCTGCATGAACTCTTCAAGGCCCTGCTCGGCGCGGTGGCTGGAATAGTCGTGGGAAAATTCGCGGCCGATAAAACCCCGCACAAAAGGCCGGTTGGACTCCATGTCGTAGATCGCCACGCCGTAGTTGCCCACATGCGGATAGGTCATGGTGACGATCTGACCAGCGTAACTGGGGTCGGTCAGGATTTCCTGATAGCCGGTCATGGACGTGTTGAACACCACTTCGCCCACCGTCTCGCCCCGGTGCCCAAAAGCGTAGCCCCGGTACACGGTGCCGTCGGCCAGGGCCAGCAGGGCGCGTTCTTTTCTGATCATGCTCATACGAACCTCCATTCGCGCCTCACTGGACGCAATTCATGGCAGCGCGGGCCCCTGCCGCCAGCGCACAATCAGCCGGGGAGGGCCCACAAACTCGCCCGCCAGCTTAGCACCCTGCGCCCGGCCAGAAAGCGGGCAGAACGTCAGTCCAGCGGCTGCGCCTGAGTGCCCGGCAAAGGGTCGGGAGCGGCATGGGGCGCGGCGGGCAGAGGGCTATGCCACGCCAGCGCTTCTTCCAGCCAGCCGGTAGAGACCGCGTGGCGCACCTGCGGGGTGAGCGCAAGCCGCTGCACCAGCTCTTCAGCCGGCACCCGCCGGTAGCCCTGATGTGCCCAGAACGCGCCTTCATCGGCCGAAAACAAAAACACGTCCCGGTCGCCGCGTGCCCGCAGCAGGGCATACGCCTCGGCCAGCATCCGCTGCGACCAGCCGCGCCCCCGGTAGTCGGGGTGCAGGGTGAACGAGCGCAGCAGCGTGGCCCCGTCGCCGTGTTCCATACCCAGCGCGGCGGCGGGGCGGCCGGCGACCTCACCCAACAGGTAGGTCACGTCGCCCGCCAGCGTGACGGAAGAGGTGTACATTTCGGCCTGCTCCAGCAGGGCCAGGATGGCCGGCAGGTCGCCCGAACTGGCGCGGCGGATGGTCAGGGTCATAGCGGCAGTATTCCAGGGTGCAGGCCACAAAAAAACCAGCCCGCAGGCTGGCTTGGTTCAGGCCGGAGCAGAATCTCAGTTCAGGCGGAAGTTCACGCCCACGCGGCCGTGCAGCCCGACGCCAGCGCCGCCAGCGTTGTTCAGGGTGACCTTGGGGCCCACTTCGCCAAACGCGCGGGCGTTCTGGTTGACCACGAAGTCGGTGCCCACGAAAGCGCGGGGCGAGAAGGACACACCACCAGCGAAGCCCACGCCCACACCAGCGCCGTAGTAGGGCACAAAGCCGTTGCCCACAGGGTTACGGTCCACGCGGTTCAGGTAGTCAGCGCTGGCGCCGATGGCGTCGCCCTGGAAGCCAACGCCCACGCGGTAGGCGCTGTCGGCGTCAATGTCGGTCTGGTAGTGCACGCCCAGGCCGTTGCCAGCGTGAATACCGCCGTAGCTGACAGCAGAAGCGTTGGTGGCAAAGGCGCCACCCAGGATGGTCAGAGCAATCAGGGTCTTCTTCATGGTTGGCATCGTAACCCACAGACCTGATGAACACATTTACGCACGGACAGCAACCCTTCAGCCGGACTTTAGAGAAGTTCTTCACGGCACCCCTGTCAGAGGGCTGCGGTGCCTGGAACCTTGCCGTGCCCCGGGCCATCATCTGTGCAGCGGTCTGTCTGGCACCTCTCCTCTACCCTGTCTACCGTGTCTATCCTCTTTAGCGC
>JAUNHF010000260.1 GCA_030524065.1 Deinococcus sp. | reverse complement strand
ATGGAAGCTGTGGCCCGCCACGGTGGCCGTCAGGTCGGCTAAGCCCTGACCTGCGTGCCCCTGGCACACGAGAACTGACAGTGCCTTGGGGTGCTGTCAGTTCTTTAATGTCTTGCCCCTCCCCGTCTTTTTTTGCCGTTAGGCCGGATGTCGTCCGGCATGGGAGACGAGCTGCTCAGTGCGCCGGGAGTCAGAGATAAGCAAAGGCCCCCGCATGGGGCAGGGGCCTGAGAGGGGCTTAGCTCTGAATGGCTCAGCGCAGACGCGCCGTGAGCCACTCGGCCAAGTCCGCGATGGCTACGCGCTCCTGCGCCAGCGTGTCACGGTCACGGATGGTCACCGTGTCCTTGAGCGCGGCGTCTACATTTTCGCCCAGACCAGCGGTGTCAAAGTCCACGGTTACGCAGTAGGGCGTGCCCACTTCATCGTGGCGGCGGTACGCCTTGCCGATGTTGCCGCTGTCTTCCAGCAGGATGCGGCCCAGGCCCAGCTTTTGCAGGTCGGCCTTGATGCGGCGGGCGGTTTCGACCAGTTCGGGCTTGTTGCGGGCCAGCGGAATCACCGCCACCTTGATGGGCGCCAGGTGAGGCCTCAGTCGCAGCACGGTGCGGGTCTTGCCCTCTTCCAGCTGCTCCACGTCGTAAGCCTCGCTCAGCACGGCCAGCAGGGCGCGGTCCACGCCCGCTGAGGGCTCAATCACGAATGGCACCACCGGCTTGTTGGTCTCCGGGTGGGGAATGGTCAGCTTGGCCACCGAGTCGCTGTTTTCCATCACCTGCGCGCTCAGGCCCAGCTCGGCCTGGCCCTTGGTGTGGCTGCCCAGGTCAAAGTCGGTGCGGTTGGCGATGCCCTCGATTTCGTCATGGCCGAGGGTAGGGAAGTCGTACATCAGGTCATAGGTGCGCTTGGAGTAGTGAGCCAGGTCGTCCTTGGGCACGTCTTCCACGATGATTTTCTCACGCGGCACGCCCTGTTCTTCCCACCAGGTCAGGCGCTGTTCCAGCCAGTGCGCGTGCCAGTCCTCGTCGGTGCCGGGCGCGCAGAAGAACTCGATTTCCATCTGCTCCATCTCGCGCACGCGGAAGACAAAGTTGCGCGGCGTGATTTCGTTGCGGAACGCCTTGCCGATCTGGGCGATGCCGAACGGCAGGCGGCGGCTGGTGGAATCCACCACGTTCTTGAAGTTCACGAAGATGCCCTGGGCGGTTTCGGGGCGCAGGTAGCCAAAAGAGTCCTCGTCGGCCACCGGGCCGATGGAGGTCTTGAACATCATGTTGAATGGGCGCGGTTCGGTCCACTCGCCCACCTCGCCGCTGAAGGCGTCGCGCACCCCCGCTTCCACCAGAATCTCGGCGGCGCGGGCAGGGTTTTCCATCAGCCGGGCCGATACGGCGGCGATGTTTTCGGGCGCTTCTCTCACCGCCTGCGCTACTTTTGCGAGCACGTCGGCCTTTTGGTCTTTAACCAAGTGGTCCAGGCGGTAGCGCTTCTTGGTTTTCTTGTTGTCCACCATCGGGTCGTTGAAGGTGGCCTCGTGGCCCGAGTGGCGCAGCGCCAGCCGGTGCATGATGATGCTCGCGTCCAGGCCCTCCATGTCGTCGCGCTCATGGACGTTGGCACGCCACCAGGCGTTCTTGATGTTGTTCTTGAGCTCTACGCCCAGGGGGCCGTAGTCGTAAAAGCCTTGCAGGCCGCCGTAAATCTCGGAGCTCTGAAAAATAAAGCCCCGGCGTTTGCACAGGCTGACCAGTTCTTCCATCGTTTGTGCGGGCATGGTGTGGCTCCTTTGGGGTGCGGTCGGTGGTTCCCCAGAATGTCTGGGCCCACCAACCGAAAGACTGTCCCGGACGGGTCGCCTGCGGAGGCTGACTCATCCGGGGACGCACGGGACACATGCGCGGTTCCACCCCAGTTCCAGACACTCGCTGGCACCTTTTGACCTGTCACGGCTCCCCGCTGCCCTTCCCGCGCGCCCAAACCTCTGCCTGACTCACACCGTCTCAGGCTCGCTCGTAGGTGGCGCTCACGCGGTACTCCTTCGGTTCACTGCCTGAAGGTATTGTGGCGTGGGGCCCTACGGTTTGCAATATCCCGGCGTGGGCAGATATGTGTGTGCTGGGCTGCGGTGCATGAAACACTGGCCCCATGACCGCCAACCAAGACCGCTGGGCGCAGCTCCTGAGCCACGAGCGCCTGCTGGACACCCGCAGCCAGGGCCGCTCCTCGCATCACGCCGAAACAGGCCGCAGTGAATTTGACGCCGACTATGGCCGGCTCATTTTCTCCAGTGCCTTTCGCCGTTTGCAGGACAAGACCCAGGTGTTTCCGCTGGCCAAGTCGGACTTTACCCGCACCCGGCTGACCCACACGCTGGAAGTGGCGAACGTGGGGCGCGGACTGGGCAACAGCTTCGGGCTGCTGCTCTCGCGCTGCGGCGAGTTGCCCGGGCATCTGCACCCCGAGGACATCGGCACGGTGGTCAGTGTGGCCTGCTTGGCGCACGATATTGGCAACCCGCCGTTTGGGCACAGTGGCGAAGCCTCCATTCAGGAATGGGCCGAGCGGCATGCGGGTGAGCTCAAAACGCACCTCAGCGAAGCCGAATTTGGCGACCTGGCACGCTTTGAGGGCAACGCGCAAAGTTTCCGCATCATGGCGCGGCTGTGGGGGCGGCAGCGGCCCGGCGGAGCGCGGCTGACCCTGGCCAGCTACGGCGCCCTGCTCAAGTATCCCCAGGGCAGCGCCCATGCACGCGACAAGGCGCACTGTGCGCGCAAGAAATTCAACTATGTGCAGGCCGACGCGGCGCTGGCCGGGGCGGTGCGTGCGGGCCTGGGCCTTGCGCCGCTCGGTGAGGGCCGCTTTGCCCGTCATCCGCTGGTGTACCTGATGGAAGCGGCCGATGACATCTGTTACCGCGTGGTGGACCTGGAAGACGCTGAAGAAGCGGGGCTGATTTCGCGCCGCCGCTTTGCCAAGCTGCTGCGGCCCATGCTGCCGCCGTATTTGCAGGAGATGACAGAAGATGAGCTGTGCGGGCGCCCACTGTCCGAGCTGCGGGCA
>JAUNHF010000259.1 GCA_030524065.1 Deinococcus sp. | reverse complement strand
CAAGCAGAAAAACGTACGAAGGCCATGTGGAGCGCCCAACATGTGCATGACATCCGGCGGAAACGGTACGACCTCCCCCATATCATCTTCCGCAGCGCCGATGGCAACCAGATTCCTGTCCCTGCACGGCCTCTCGTGACTGCGGCAGAGTGGACTGCGGCGCAGCGGAATCAAGGCCGGAGTGGGCGGTACCGGACACCCGAAGAATACGTTCTGACTGGGCATCTGCGCTGTGCCTGCGGTTCCCGGATGCAGGGTTCCAAATCTATCTATGTCCGGCAGGATGGAACACAGCGCCGTTTTTATGTCTGCAAGCGGCGCAGGGGTGAAGTGTGCCCTGTGCATCTTGTCAAGGCAAAGACGTGGCCGCTGGACACCATAGATGCTCAGGCCAAAGTGGCGTTGGCATCCGCGCTGCGGAATCCGGAGATCATGGGCAATCTCATAGGGTCATCACAGCCAGAGCCTGTGCATCCTGAATGGGCAGAGGAAATGGACCGTTTGAAGCGGAAGCAAGCGGCCCTGCTGGACCTTTACCTGGAAGAAGCCATCACCCGAACTGACTTTGATACCCGGCAAGCCGCACTCAAGCGGCGCATCGGGGAACTGGAACACATGCAGATACCCCGCTCCCGCGTGGCAATTGACGAAGCTGCCGCTCAGCGCTATGCGGAGGCTGCGGAGCGTGCTGGAGGGGCACGTCTGGCGGAATTGCTGGATGTACTGAATGCCGAATTCACAGTCAAAAAAAGTGGAGAGGTCATACTCAGCCGCCTCTCCATCCCGCAGTAACGGGAAAAAACAAGGCATCATCGGCGGGGACGACTCCATCCGGCTGCTGCCTTTTCTGAACCACGACCTGATGCGGCGCAACCCCAAGGCGTTCATGGGCTACTCGGACGCCACCGTCACGCTGACACAGTTCCTGCGGGCGGGCGTGATGGCCTATCACGGTCCCGCCGTGCTGACCGACCTGGCCGAGAACGGCGGGATGCATCCGTACGCCGTGCAGGGCGTCCGTCAGGTGTTCGGCGGTGAACCGTACCTCCTCTCCCCCGCGCCGGAGTGGACCGAGGCCCCACAGGACTGGCAGGATGAGGCGGCGCAGGGCGTGCGGCGCGAGTTCAGGCCCGGCGACGGCTGGACCTGGCTCCAAGGCGGCAGCGGCGAAGGACATCTGCTGGGCGGCTGCACCGAGATTCTGGACATGCTCAGCGGCACCCCCGGCGAACTGCCGCTGGAGCTGTGGCGCGGCGCGGTGATGGCGCTGGAAACCAGCAACGACGTGCCCGCACCCGCGCAGGTGGGCTACTGGCTGCGGAACTGGGCGGCCAAAGGCGCGTTGCAGGAGCTAAACGGGCTGCTGCTGGCCCGCCCCCGCGACTACACGCCGCCGATGGTGCAGGACCTCTACGCCTGGGTGCGCCGCGTGCTGCAAGAAGCGGGCTGCGAAGACCTGCCGGTGGTGGCGAACGTGGACTTCGGGCACACCTCGCCGCAACTGACCCTGCCGCTGGGGGCGCGGGTGCGGCTGGACAGCGAAGCCGGGACAGTGACAGTGTGGCCGTGAAGGGTCAGCCAAGGTCGGCGTGGACGGCCGGCGACGCGCCAAAGCCGGGAAACAGGTCCGCCAGGTAAAAGTAGTCCTCGACCGGCTGCCCGGCGCCGTCCAGCAGGCAGACCTGCTCGCCCACACTGCTGCCCTCTGGCGGCACGATGGCGTAGGCTCCGGCCCGCAACCGCTCCACATACACCCGCACAAACTCGCCCAGACTGCCCGCCAGCACGAAACGGTGATGCTCGTCCCGGCCCGCCGTAATCACCTGCCCCATTTGGCCCGCCGGACCGGGCGTCAGGTCCAGCGCTACGAAATTACCCCCGCTGTCGTGCAAAAAGCCCCAGTGCCCCGGTGGTGCAAAAGTTTCGCGGATATGGCGCGGTGGGTGAGAAACGGCGAAGGGAATGTCTTCCTCTATCCCCTGCGTAGGCAGAGCAGGCTCTGACCACTCCAACCCGAACAGCCACGTTTCTGAGCCGCCGTGCCAGCCGTACAGCGTCAGAATGTCGTCGGGCGCAGCGTAGCCAGCGCGCTGCACTTGCCCGCTTAGCCTGGTCAATTCCTCGCCAGAGAGTGGGGGCCGCAGGGCCGCATGAGCCAGCGGCGTGTGCCGCCGCATCCAGCTTTCCAAATAGGCGAGGTCGTTACTGAGGGTCACGTTTGACCCTCCGGCCACCGGAGCGGCCCCGCCACAGCCGCCAGCCCAGCAGCGCGGCCAGCGCCCCGGCGTACAGCAGCGGCTCCGCCTTGTCGCCCTTGACGCCCCAGTAAAAGTGAAGCGCCCCCAGCGCCGCCGCCGGGTAGACCAGATAATGCAGCCGCTGCCAGCGCACAAAGCCCAGCCGCCGCACGCTGCCCTTGCCGCTGGTCAGCGCCGCCGGAAGCAGCAGCGACAGCGCCAGCAAGCCCACGGTGATAAAGGGCCGCTCGGCAATGTCGGCGCCCAGGCCGCCCAGCCCGCCCTGGTCCAGCAGGTACAGCCCCAGGTGAGCGCAGGCGTACCCAAAGGCCAGCAGCCCCAGCTCGCGGCGAATGCGGGCGGGCCAGGTCCAGCCGGTCCACTGGCGCAGCGGCGTACACAGCAGCGACAAAGTGAGCGTTAGCAGCGCCAGCAGGCCGGTTTGCAGCAGCAGGCGCTCCAGCGGATTGGCCCCCAGCGACCCGGCCCAGGCGTCCAGCGCCATCACGGCCAGGGGCAGCAGGCCGCCCAGCCACACGGCGGGCTTCAGCCAGGGCAGCGGCCCCTGGCCGGAACCAGAGCCAGAGCGTGGGCGTGGGCGCGTCACTCCGCAGGTCCTGGCCCGTGTACAGCCCAGCCACCTCGTCCGCGTAGCCGTTAAACATCAGGGTTTCGCGGCGCTCGGCCAGCAGACCGCCAGTGCCGTCTAGCCGCCGCTCACTGGCCTGCGACCAGCGCGGGTGGTCCACCTGCGGGTTCACGTTGGCATAAAAGCCGTACTCACGGGGCGCGGCCACGCTCCAGGTCGTGGCCGGCTGCTCCCGGGTGAGTG
>JAUNHF010000258.1:760-3083 GCA_030524065.1 Deinococcus sp. | reverse complement strand
GGTGCAGATGGGCGGGCGTGGTTCGCGGTGAAACGGGGGCAGCAAGTGATGCAGCCACAGCCTCCAGGGGACGCACTGTGCTGGGGGCCGCCGGCACCGGCCGGGCGTGCAGCGCCGTCGCGGTGACCGACTTACCCCAGCCGCCGGCCCATAGGTTGGGGCCACCGGGCAGCGCGGCCGGTTCGCTGGCGGGCCGCGGCACAGCTCCGGGCAGGCTGGCCGGCGGCGCAGCTGCCTGCATGGCCTGACGCAGCGTGGCCCGCTGCAACGCCTCGCGGGCCTCAGCGCCCAGCAGGTAAGCGATGCCACGGCCCACCCCGGCCCGTTCAATCAGCCGGGTTTCTTCCATCTGCCGCAGCAGACGTGGGGTGCGGTCCTCGGCCAGTTGCAGGGCGCGGGCCAGCACTGCGCGGGTGGCTTCTCCCTCGCGGGCCAGCACGCTCAGCACGATCAGCATGTCCAGCGACAGCGTTTGCAGCTCTTCTTGCTTGCGGGCCACAAAGCGCACGAACTCGGCATCAAACCCCATCGAGTGCAGGCTCAGCTCTACCGCGTCGGGATAGGTGGTGAATTCGGGCGGCTCTTTGCCGTGGCGCAGCATCAGCCCAAACATCTTGTCCACGCCCACGCCAGCCTGCTCAATCAGGCCCAGGCGGGCCAGCACCTCGGCCAGCAGCGGGTTGCGGCGCTTGGGTTGGTGGCGCAGGATGTTGCCCGGCGTAATGCCGCCCGGCAGCCCACCGGGGTTGAGGATGTCCAGCCGGTTGGGGTACAGATGCACATGCACGGCGTCCCGCGACTGGTAATCGCGGTGGGTCAGCGCATTCAGCAGCGCCTCGCGGTACACGGTTTCGTCTTGCTCCCAAACCTCAATTCGGAACAGGCCCACCTGCACCGGCGTAAAGCGGTTGCGCGCCTGAATCAGCTCGGCCAGGCGGCTCAGCGTGGCCGGGATGGGCCGCAGCAGGTCCTCACGAAAGTGAAATTCCACGTCCAGCGTCTGGTGGTGATAAAAGCACACCTCGGCCTGGGGGATATGCGCCCGGATGGCGGCGGGGGTACCGGCCAGCAAAATGGCGGCCAGGTTGGGGCGCAGTGCCCCACCACTGGGCACGAGGAGGCCCAGCTCCCGCAGAAAATCAATATCTGGCAGGCCAGCGATGGGCGCGGAGCGCTGCCCCCCGCTGCGCTCGGCGAACAGGCGCAGGCGGCCCACCTCGGCGGTGTCCAGGTCAGCCAGCGAGGCGTCGGGCGGAATGGTGGCGGTGTAGTCCACGTCCGCTACAGGCTCGGCTTCGGTCTGTGACACCGGCACTAGGTGGTGTCCGTCCCAGGCCAGCACCGCGCCGCCAGGGTCCGACAGCACGTAGGGCGCACGCGGCACAAAGACCGACAGCACTTCGCGCCCGCCCGGCTGGCGGTGGCTCTGCACATTCACGCTCAGCCGCCCGCCCGACAGCTCAAAGATGGCGTGGGTCAGCATCAGCGGATGCAGGTCCTTCACGCTGCCGTCATCTTCGCCGGCGCCCACCAGAATCGTTCCACCGCGTGCGTTCGCCAGCCCGATGGCGTAGCGGGCCAGGTCCTGAGGCAGCACTGCGGCGCTCAGGTGAATGCAGTCGGGGCCCGGTGGGGGTACGGCACCCAGCGGTGAAAGGGCAGCAGGGGGAGAGGCGGCGTCCGTCACTCGGCACAGTGTAGCCCCTACGTGTGGTCCCTGGCGGCCTGAAGCGCTGCGGCGCTCAGAAAAGGGGAAGCAGGGGGCAGAGTGTCAGTCCAGCCGGGGCAAGGCAGAACAGCTGTCAGCAGCGTTAGTATCAGAAGGCAGCGACCGGCTCCAAGATGGCGTGTTCCAGGCGCTGGGCGGCCAAGCTGCGTTCTTTCAGGCTGGAGCGGTGGCTGCGGACCAGGTCGACCAGGGCCAGCAGCCGGTGCATTTCCGGGTCGCGGCGGGCGGCACCCACTGCTTCGGGGCACAGCGGCTGCAAGGCGTACCCCTCGGCTTCGCCCTCTTCGGCGGGCCAGACCAGCGGCTGCGTCTCGCTGCATGGCAGCGGCACGACCCCGCAGCCGGTCGCGACCCCGTGCACCATCTGGTCGCCCTGCTGCGGCGCGGGCAGAAAGTAGGGCACGCCCTTGACCAGCACGTTTACCAGGGCGGCGCGCACCGGGGTTGAGGTACCGGGCCGCAGCAGCCGGGCGTCGGCCAGGTGTTCGTGGGCAACCTGAACCTGCGCCTGGGTGAGTCCCAGCGACTTGCCCAACAGGGCCAAGGAGTGAGTCGGCGCATCATTCTGAAGCAATTTGAGGGCCACCAGGAGGT
>JAUNHF010000258.1:0-750 GCA_030524065.1 Deinococcus sp. | reverse complement strand
GGAACGGTTCATCGCTGACAGGGTGCTTCGTGGCCCGCTTCAGGTGCGGATTTTCTGCCGGCCCAGCAGGGCTCGGCCCAGCGTCACCTCGTCGGCGTATTCCAGGGCCGAGCCCACTTGCAGGCCGTAGGCGATGCGGCTGACGTCTGCGCCCAGCGGCTCCAGCAGGCGCTGCAAATAAAGCGCGGTGGCGTCGCCTTCTACCGTGGTGCCGGTCGCCAGAATCACTTCCAGCCCTTCGCGGGCGCGGGGCAGCAGCTCCTTGATGTGCAGCTGCTCGGGGCCTACCCCGTTCATTGGGCTAAGAACGCCGTGCAGCACGTGGTACAGGCCCTGGTATTCACCACTGCGTTCCAGGGCGATCACGTCGCCGGGTTCTTCCACCACGCAGATCAGGTTCTGGTCGCGGCTGGGGTCGCTGCATACGTCACACAGTTCAGCGTCGGTGATGTTAAAACATACCGGGCAGGTGTGCAGCTCTGACTTGGCGGCCAGCAGGGCGGCCGACAGGCGCTCGATATCCTCGCCGGGCTGCTCGAACAGGTGGAAGGCCAGCCGCTGGGCACTCTTGGGGCCGATGCCGGGCAGGCGCGACAGTTCACGAATCAGGGCGACCAGACTGGGGGGATATTTCACCGCCACAGGGTAACGCCTGCGGACTGGCGCGATTGTTGGCCGAAAGGCGAACGTGCTCCTTGAACCTTGAGGAAGCAGGGCGCGCTCGCTCTCCCAGCTTTCTTACACCCAGAA
>JAUNHF010000257.1 GCA_030524065.1 Deinococcus sp. | reverse complement strand
GACCGTCGCGCTGGTGGAAGCTGTAGAAGCCCAGGACTTCGACGCCCTGGGCCACGCCCAGCAGGTGGCCGAGGTGAGTGGGCAGCTGGGCCGGCAGCTGGGGCTCAACGAGCGCGAGCTGGAGCAGCTGTGGTACGGCGCTGTCCTGCACGACGTGGGCAAGGTGGGCGGTGAGCAGGGCCACGCCAGTATCGGCGCCAACTTCTTGCATGGCGTGCCGCACCTGGCCGACGCCCAAAAGGCGATCCGCCACCACCACGAGCACTTTGACGGCAGCGGTGAACCCGACCGTCTGGTGGGAGAGGACATCCCGCTGTACGCCCGCATCATTGCGGTGGCGAACGCTCTGGTGCATGTGGGCGACGCCAGCCGCCTCAAGGGGCAGGCTGGCAAGCGGCTGGACCCCCGCATTGTGGATCTGGCCCAGAACCTGCCGCCGCTGGACAGCAAGTCGTAAGACCCCTGGTCACTCCGGCTTGCCGCGGGACGCTTGGCCGGGAGCCGTGCGTCCCGCGCACCACCCCCCCGGCGGCCGGGGCTGTGGGGCGGGCGGCTTGTGGTATATACGGCTCTTGCCCGGAGCACAGGAGGAGACGGGGCGGGGTGGGCGTGGGGCCACGGGGGCTGCCTCCTCTGGCGGCTCCTGCGGGTTGTCCCAGGCGTCATTCTCACCGGCCCCATCAGGGTGGCCGGTGCCGCCGAGATCACCGGGCTGTGCCCCGGAGTCTTCGGGAGAGTGTGCGGGGCCCGGCTGCTCCTGTGGCCCAGCGCTGGCCTGCGCGGCGGCCTGCCCCGGTTAACCTCACGCTGGGCAGAATGGATGATGCCCAGCGCCGCGCCCATCACCAGCATGGAGGAAAAGCCGTAACTGACCAGCGGCAGCGGAATGCCGGTGACCGGCAAAAAGCCCACGGCCACCGCCAGGTTGATCATCGCCTGACCCACGATCAGGAACATGCAGCCCACAGCCAGCACCGACGCGCCGTGGACCGTGGAGCTCAGCGGCCGCACGCGGGCCGCCTGCTGCGCGATTTTGAGCGATGAGTGCACGATCAGCCAGTAGGCGAACAGTACGGTCAGCACCCCCACAAACCCCAGGCTAAAGCCGATGGACGAAATTACCAGGTCGGTGTGGGCGGCGAAGAGGGTAAAGCGCGGCGCATCTGGCCCCAGGCCCCATACCCCGCCATTGCTCAGGTCGCGGTGCGCCTTGCCGATCTGGTCCAGCCCCTGCTCCAGTATCTGTTCGCGCTCGGTGTGGCCGAACAGCCGCTCCTGGATATAGGGGTGACTCTCCAGATACACGCTGATAAACGGCAAGCTGAGCAGGCCCAGGCCCAGCAAGAAGGCCGCGATGTTGGTGATACGCACGCCGGCCGAGTACATCACCACCACGCCCAACGCAAAGGTCAGTACGGCGGTGCCCAGGTCCGGCTCTACCAGAATCAGCAGGGTGGTGACCAGAATCATGGCGGTGGCGCTGAGCAGCTTTTTGTACACGCCCCGCCGGGCAAAGAATGAAGCCATCTGCAGCACCAGCCCCAGCTTGGCGAGTTCCGACGGCTGAAAGCGGACCGGCCCAAAGTCCAGCCAGCGGCGGGTGCCGGTGCTTTCCTCGGTGCCCACCCCGATAAACAGCACCAGCACCAGCAGCACCAGTGAGCCCAGCCACAGCCAGACCCCGCCTTTCAGGAAGACCTTGGGCCGCAGCTGCGCCACCCCCAGGGTAACGCCCAGGGCCAGCAGTGCCTTGATACCGTGGTCCAGCGCCTTGTCTGGTGTGGCGGCGGCCACGCCCACCAGCCCCAGCACCAGCAGCAGAATCTGGGCGACCAGCAGCGGGAGGTTCACGCTTGCTCCTCCTGCCCGCTGATCCACGCCTGAACTGCTGCCCGGAAGGCCGCGCCCCGCGCCTGATAGTTGGGGAACAGGTCAAATGACGTGCCGATGGGCGCCAGCAGCACGGTGCCCTGGCCCTCTGGCAGATGGACCATCGCCTGCGTCACCACGTCTGTCATGGCGGCGGCGCCGTCTTGCGCGGTCACGGTGGTATGCGGCAACCCGAGGGCCTGCGCGAAATGGGGCCCATCTTCACCGTAGGCGATCACCTGCCGGACGCGGCCCTGCGCGGCTTCACGCAGCGGGGCCAGCTCGGCGCCCTTGTCGCGCCCGCCCACGATCCACACGACCGGCGGGCGGGCCTGTTCCAGCGCGGCCTGCACGGCGATGGTGCGGGTGGCGATGGAATCTTCAATAAAGCTGACCTCCTGCCAGCGGCCCACCTCCTCAAAGCGCCCCCCCAGCGCCCGCGCCTGCCGCAGTGCCTGGGCCAGCGCTCCGGCCAGGTCTGGGACAGCGCGGCCCAGCCGCTGTAGGGTCGCCTCGGCGGCCAGCGTGGCGGCGGCGGCGTTGGCGGGGTGGACGCCGCTGGGCAGTTCGCCCGCGTCCAGCACCGGCGTGCCGTCACTCAGGGCAATGCGCACGGGGTCAAAGTGCCGGACCTGCGGGCGGCTCAGCAAAGGGCGCAGGTGGTCGCCGCGCAGGGTTGCCGCCGGGGGCAGCAGCAGCAGGTCGCCCGGTTCCTGCCCGTCTGCAATGTGCAGTTTGGCCGCGTGGTAGCTCTCTACGCTGCCGTGGCGGTCCAGATGGTCTACCCCAAGATTGGTGATAACAGCCACTGGAAAGCGGGTGCCAGCGGCGCGCTCCAGCTGAAAGCTGCTCAGCTCCACCACCGCCACCTCGCAGCGGTCAATCACGTCCAGCAGGGGAGGGTCGATGTTGCCGCCTTCCAGTGCTCTTACGCCGCAGGCCCGCAGGAGCTGCGCGGTCAGGGTGGTGGTGCCGCCCTTGCCAGCGGTGCCGGTCACGCCCACCAGGGTCACGCCGGGCCGCCGCCGGGCTGCCAGCGCCACCTCCCCGGTAACCTCGGCGCCCTGCGCGGCCAGGGCCAGCAGGTCGGGGTGGTCAATCGGCACGCCGGGGGCCGCCACCACGGTGCGGTAGGGCCGGTCCAGCGCCCCCAGCGCCAAGCCCAACTCCCGCATCAGGGCGTGGTCCTCGGCGCTGGGGTTGACGTCCAGCCACTCGGCCCTGAGGCCCTCG
>JAUNHF010000256.1 GCA_030524065.1 Deinococcus sp. | reverse complement strand
GGCAGCAGGTCGTCACGCAGCGGCAGGCCCTGACGGTTGAGCACCTCGCCCACCGCCAGGCGGAACGCCCGGTCAAAATCGGCGCGGGTGACCCGCAGCGTGGCGGGACCACTGCCGATCACAGCCAGCAGGTCGGCTTCGTTCGCGGTCGCCGCCACCGGGGCGGGCGCCGGCTGGACGCTGGCAGCCTGGGCACCGGCCACTTGAGCGCCGGCCAGCTGGGGGCAGGCCACTGCGCCCACAACTGATAGCGCCAGCAGCGTGGGCCACTTGCAGCGAAGAGGCGTCATAGCCTCACTCTAAAGCATGGGATGGGTGCAGACGGGCGCTCTGGCAGTGAACCGGGGGTGGGCGGTCGGCGTCCGCATCTTCCCACGGCACCCCCAAGGCGCCGCGCCCCAGAGCATAGGGCGAATGCGGGGCTCCACACCATCTTTCAGGGAGCCTTTATACTCGGACACCAGATGTCCCACAACTTGACCCCGCCTGCGCCGGCCGCTGCTGTGCCGGCCCCGCCCCATCCGGCGGTGCTGTCTGCTTTCTGGTTCGGGACCGCCTTTCACTGGCTGGTGCTGCTCCTGATCGCCATGCCGGCGGGCGTGGTGCACTTTATGGGCGAGGCGGCCAAAGGCACCTGGCTGGGTGTGCTGACCGCCGTTGGGGCACTGGTGGCGCTGGTGCTGCCACCCCTTGTGGGGGCTCAGAGCGACCGCACCGGCCAGCGGCTCCCCTACCTGCGCTGGGGCCTAGCGGTGAACCTGCTGGGCCTGGCGGTGATGGGCGGAGCCGTCGCCTGGCTGGGGGGCAGCGCCGGCTTCGCGGTGTTTGTGCTGGGATTCTTGCTGGTGCAGTTCGGCAACAACTGCGCCACCGCACCCTACTCGGCGCTGATTCCGCAGTTGGTGCCCCCCGAGCAGCGCGGGCACTACTCCGGGGTGATGGCAACCCTGCAGGCTGTGGGGCAGCTGCTGGGAGCGGCCGCCACCTTTGCCGTAGCGGCGCTTCATCTGCCGCCCGCCGCCAATTACTTGCTGATTGCCGCTGTTCTGAGCGCACCGGCCCTGGTCACCCTCCGTGGTGTTGCCGGGGTAGACCGGGCCGCCGCACCCCCGGGCACGCTGCACACCCTGAGCCTGCGTGAGCTGTTCGCGTACCAGCCCTTTTTCTGGGTGTTCTGGACGCGGGTGCTGTTTGCGCTGGGGCAGTACTCGGTGCAGCCTTTCCTGAACTACTACAACCGCGACGTGCTGCGCCAGAGCAACCCCGAACAGAGCACTTCGGTGATGCTGGCCGCCATTATCGTCGCCAGCATCTTCAGTGCGCTGCTGGGGGGCCGGCTGAGCGACCGCCTGGGCCGCAAGCCGGTGATCTATCTGGCCGGCGGGATGATGGCGCTGGCCGCCGTGCTGCTGATCCTGAACGGCAGCTACGCGCTGGCGCTAGGAATCGCTGCGCTGTTCGGCCTGGGCTTCGGGGCCTTTACCAGCGTGGACTGGGCGCTGGGCAGCGACGCCCTGCCCAGCAAAAGCAGCTTTGCGCGCGATATGGGCATCTGGCATGTGGCTTTCGTGGCGCCGCAGTTTGTCAGCCTGCCGATGGGCACCCTGCTGGATACGCTGAACCGGGACGGCGGCACTGGGGGCTATACGGCGGTGTTCGGGCTGGCCGCCGTCTTCTTTGTGGCCGGCCTGCTGCTGGTGCGGCGGGTGCCCGAAACAGCCCATACCCACAGGGCAGCGCTGTAAGGATGGGCAGCGGAGAGCCAATGTCTCAGGGCGCACCGACCACCTGCCTAAGAAATTCCATCTCCCATAGCTTCTTGGATGGTTGCTGGCGGCCCAGCAGCTCTCCTGCGCAGAACCAGCTTGGGCAGGCGCCGCCTCCACTGCACGGCCTTCACTACGCTTAGGACGTATTCAAAAAGCGCAGCAGCGCCCGCGCGATGGCCTCGGCCTGGCGCTGGCGGTACTCGGCCGAGGCGAGGCGCGGGCCTTCGGCGGGGCTGGACCCAAAGCCCAGTTCGGTCAGGATGGCCGGGGTGGTGGGGCTGCGAATCACATAAAAAGCGTCGGTCTTGACGCCACGGTTCTGGGCGCCGGTCGCGGCCACCAACTCGGCCTGCACCAGCCCGGCCAGGCGGCGCGAAAAGCTCAGCTTGGCCTGCGACAGCAGATCACCCAGCACGCCCTGCGCCGCGTGGGCGCTCTGGTCGGTGAGCGCTTCGCCCACGTCTCCTCCACCGTTCTCACGCACGGCCAGATTGCGGCCCTGTCCCGGCAGTGGCTGCCCGAAATAAAAGGTTTCGGTGCCCTGCGCCGCCGGGCTGGCCGCCGCGTTCACATGGATGCTGACAAAAGCGCTCACCTGCCCAGTGGTCGCCATGCGCGAACGCAGGTTCAGGTCGGTGCCCTTGTCGGGGTGCAGGTGGGTGTCGCTGCGCCGGGTCAGGGTCACGGCCACCCCGTGGGCTTCCAGCAGGCGCTCAGCGCGCAGGGCCACGTCCAGATTGATGTCGGCCTCACGGACCCAGCGGCTGGTCATGCCGGGGTCAATGCCGCCGTGCCCTGGGTCCAGCACCACGCTGGCCCGCACTGGCCCTGCTTTGCGGGGCGGCAGTGGAGCGGTTGCAGGGGCAGGCGCGGGAGCGGAGGCAGGCGCCGGGGCAGCGGCGGGGGTCACTGGACTGGCCGGCAGCAGGTCCAGCACCAGCCCTGGCGGCCAGCCGCCCACTGCGGGCCAGAACTGCGCCTGCACATCCGACACACCTGTTCCCAGCGTGAGGCCAAGGCGCCGGCCCTGAGCGGCGTAGGCTGGCAACGCAGCACCCAGCCCACCCCGCGCCGGCGCTGCCTCGAACGGCAGCTCCAGCCAGGCTTCCCGGCCCTGCACACTGACCTGCGGAGCAAAGGGGGCTGTGCCCGCCGGCAGCGTTACGAATACCCGGCTCTGCTGGCCTGCTTGCCGCAGCTCCAGCCTGAGCAGGACGGGGGCCGGGGCCGCAGCGCCTGACAGTGGCAAGTCGGCGGGTGCCAGGGCAGCGGCGGCCAGCGAGCCCATGCCCAGTGCCGCTGCCGCCAACAATGTACCCAGCCGCCCCGCCTGGCCCCAGCTGGG
>JAUNHF010000255.1 GCA_030524065.1 Deinococcus sp. | reverse complement strand
GATACATGCCGAGGAGCCACGTGCCGGTACTATCCAGAGTGGGACAGACGGGGAGCCAGCAGGGCCAGCAGCGCCTGACGTACCGCGCCGCGGTTGAAGTTGCCCGGTGGGCCGCCGACCAGCAGCGCGGCAACCCGCCCGCTGGCCGGGCAGAACGCCAGCCCCGCCCGTGACTGCCGCGCCACGCCGTCATGCCACCAGATGCCCCCGGTCACGAACCAGCCGGGGGCGATTTCATCGGTGCCGGCCGGGCGCCCGCGCGGTGTGACGGTCAGCGTCCAGGCGGGAGCCAGCCCGCCGTTCAGGTGCGCCTCCCCGAAGCGCAGCAGGTCGGTGGCGCTTGCCCACAGGCCGCCCGCGCCCGCCAGCGTGCCGAAATCGGTGGCGCGTGGGGGCTGCGGCGCCGGAAAGCCGGTGCTCCTGAGCCCCAGCAGCGCACTCACCTCGCGGCCCAGCAAGGCCGCAAAGGGGGCGCCCCCAGCGGCCGCCAGCCCCAGGGCCAAGACCCCGGCCCCCAGGTTGGAGTAGCCGAAGCGCCCCGCTTGCCCCGCAGCCGCCCAGCGCCGCGCCGAGGCCAGGGCCGCCGCCGCGCTTAGCCCGTAGGGAGCGTAGGGGTCCAGCACGGCGGTCAGGCCGGCCCGCAGGGGGTGGGCCGGCAACCCGGCGGTGTGCGTCGCCAGCGCGTAGGGCGTGACGAAGGCGGGCAGCCCGGCGAAAGGCCCACCCAGGTCGGCCAGTGGGGACAGAGCGTCCAGCCGGCCCGCTGCGGCCAGTTGCCCCAGCAGGGCGGCCGTAAATGGCTTGGTCACGCTGGCAATCTCGTGCGGGGCGGCCGGGTCGAGCGGGCCCACGCTGCCGCTGAAGCGCTGGCTGCCCGCCTGCACCCCCAGCACCAGCCCCCGCCGCGCCAGGGGACGCAGCGCCCGCTCCAGCACCTCAGGCGCCGTGCCGGTCAGGTCGGCCGCCGGCCGGGCCAGCAAAGTCAGGGGATCACGGCGAAACATTGGCCCAGTGTAAGAGCACTGTCCGGCGGGGAAGGTATGATACGCGCCGCGCTCAATGCCCAGCGAGTAGTTTCGCTTCTCTGCTTCGCAGCCTTGCCAGCTCCGCTGGCCCTGCCCGGGTTGCTGAAATTTGGCCGATTTGGGCTGCACTCTGGATGGGGTGTTATCTTTGCTTACTTTATGGCACAGCAAAGAGGCGAATGGACGCGCTGATGGCCTTGTCGGGCACCCTGGTCAACGTGGCGGCGGTGCTGCTGGGCGGCCTGGCCGGGCTGCTGTTTGGCGGGCGGCTCCCCGAGCAGGTGCAGCGCACCTTGTTGCAGGCCCTGGCGCTGGTCACGCTGTTTATCGGGATAGACATGGCCTGGGCGCTGCGTGAGCTGGCGTTTGGGCCGGTGCCGGGCGTGGTGGTGGGCTTGGTCGCCATGGTGGTGGGCGCAGTGGCCGGCGAACTGCTGGGCATCGAAGAAGCCCTGGGCCGCCTGGGCGAGCGGGTGCAGCGGCGGCTGCGCGGAGGGGGCCGCTTTACCGAGGGCTTCGTGGCCGCCACGCTGCTGTTCTGCGTGGGGCCCATGACCATCATCGGGGGGCTGCAAAATGGCCTGACCGGCGACCCCACCACCTACCTGCTCAAGGCTGGGCTGGACCTGGTGGCCGCCACCGCGTTGGCCGGCGTGTACGGCAGCGGGGTGCTGGCGAGCAGCCTGAGCGTGCTGGCTGTGCAGGGCGGCCTTGCCCTGGGTGCGTTCGCGCTGGCCGGTAGCTTGCTCAGCGGTCTGGACCCGGTGAGCCTGCGCGGCCACCCCGCCATGCTCACCCTGACCGGCACGGGCGGCCTGGTCCTGCTCGGCATCGGCTGGAACCTGATGCTGGGCGGCCTGGACCTGGGCGAGCGCCGGGTGCGGGTGGGCAGCTTCCTGCCCGCGCTGTTGCTGGGGCCGCTGCTGGCCTGGGCACTGGAGCAGCTCTGGCAGTAGTGCTGGTGCTGGGCACCGTGCCGGAGCCTGGCCCCGCCTTCACCTCTAGTCCGTGACCGCCACGCCCGCCGCCGCCAGCTCGTTGCGGGCCGCTTCCGGCAGGCCGACGCCCCAGTGCTGGTGGACATACTGCACCACCGCGTGCCCCAGTTTGAGCTGAGCGGCGGCCGACAGATGGACTCCATCGGCCGACATGTCAGGCCCGAACGGCTCGGCGCTTGTTTCGTCCAGCGCAGGGTGAATGTCAAGGCGGTCCATCAGTGGCTGCACCGCCAGCACGTCGTATCCAAATTCACCGGCCAGCCGGTAAAGGGCGGCGTTGTACGCCTTTACGGTGGCCTGAAGTTCGGCACTTTCCGCCGGGGTGAGTGCGGCTGGGTCGTCGCAGTTCAGCTTGCGGCCCAGCAGGAAGGCCGTCAGTGGCAGGCGGTTCTCGCTGTCCTGGCAGCTGGCGTCGGCCACGCCTTTGTCAAACAGGACCGCGCCGGAGCTCATCAGTGGCAGCTGGGTCACGTCGGGCACCGTCAGCAGCAGGGTTTTTGCGCCGGTGGGGCGCAGCGCTTCCAGCACCCGGCGGTAGTGGCGCTCGAAGTCGGCCGGTGGGGTCGCCTGGGCAGGGTCGCCGCTGGTCACGCCGATCATGGCGTCGTTCGAGCCGATCCACAGGGTCAGGTACTCAGGTTTGGATTTCAGGGCCGCTTCCACCTGGGTCAGCTGGGGGCCCAGAATCAGGCGGTACATCCGCTGGGTCAGCTCGTCGGTGCTCTGGGCGCCGCGCTTTTCGTACAGGTCCTGCACCCGCGCCCCCGGCACCGCGAAGTTAGAGCCGCGCACGCCTGCGCTGACGCGCACACAGGCGCCTTCGCCCAGGCCGCCGCCCATCGGGGCCGGACAGCCGCGCCGGGTGGCGGGAATCCCAAAGGGCACATCGGTCAGGCGGGCCACCACGGCCGGGTAGGCAGCGTACTGGCCCGCCGCTGTCAGGCCGGCGGCCTGCATTCCGGCCGTGAGCGAATCGCCCAGCGCCACGTAAGCCATGCGGGGCGCCGGCTGGCTGGCTGGCGGCTGCACCGGCTGCGCAGGCAGCTGACTTGCCGTGACCGTCGCCGCTGGGTCGGCGTCCTGAAGACCCCCAGCTTGAAGCCCGGCAGC
>JAUNHF010000254.1:2915-3143 GCA_030524065.1 Deinococcus sp. | reverse complement strand
ACTGGTACAACGAAGTGGTGAGGAAGGCCGACCTGGCCGACCATTCGCCGGTGGCGGGCGCGATGGTGGTCAAGCCCTACGGCACGGCGCTGTGGGAGCGCATTCAGCGCGGCCTGGATGACCGTTTCAAGGCCACCGGGCACCAGAACCTGCTGTTTCCCACGCTGATTCCGATGGGGTTCATCATGAAAGAAGCGGACCATGTCGAAGGTTTCGCGCCGGAGCTGT
>JAUNHF010000254.1:0-2900 GCA_030524065.1 Deinococcus sp. | reverse complement strand
GGCACCGAGGAGCTGGCCGAGCCTTACGTGATGCGCCCGACCAGCGAGACGATCATCGGGCACATGTGGTCCGGCTGGCTGAACTCGTACCGCGACCTGCCTTTTTTGCACAACCAGTGGGGCAGCGTGTTCCGCGCTGAGCTGCGGACCAAGCCTTTCCTGCGGACCTCGGAATTCTTCTGGCAAGAAGGCCACACGGCCCACGCTTCCGAGGCCGAAGCCCGCGCCGAAGTGCGCCAGCAGTTGGACGAATACCATTCTTTTTGCCGGGACGTGCTGGCCTTGCCGGTGGTACGCGGTGAAAAGACCGCTTCCGAGCGCTTTGCCGGCGCTGAAAACACTTATTCCATTGAGGGCATGATGCGCGACGGCAAGGCGCTTCAGTCGGGCACCAGCCACTACCTGGGCCAGAACTTCAGCCGGGCCTTTGAGGTCAAGTTCCAAACCGCCGAGCAGCGCGAAGAATTTGCCTATACCACCTCCTGGGGCCTGAGCAGCCGCATCATCGGCGCACTGATCATGACCCACGGCGACGATTTCGGTCTGATGCTGCCGCCGAACATCGCGCCCATTCAAGTGGTGATCGTGCCGGTGGGCCGCAAAGACGACTTTGCCCAGATGGTGGAGGAAGCCCGCACACTGGCCGCCGAGCTGGGCCGCGAAGGCATCCGCGTGAAGGTGGACGACCGCGAGGGCCTGACCAACGGCTTTAAGTACAACGACTGGGAACTCAAGGGCGTGCCGGTCCGCATTGAGCTGGGCCCCCGCGACCTGGAAGCCGGGCAACTGGTGGTCAAGAACCGCACCAGTCAGGAGAAGGAGACTCTGGGCCGCGTGGACGCGGTGACCAGCATGGACGCCCGCCTGGACGGTATTCAGCGTTACCTGTACGAGCGGGCCAAGAACTTCATGCTGGAAAACACGGTGACCGCCGACACCTATGATGAGTTCAGGGCGGCCATTGAAGCGGGCAAGTGGGTGCGCGCCTTCCACTGCGGCGACCCCGAGTCCGAGCGCCAGATCAAGGAAGACACCAAGGCCACCGCCCGCAACGTGCCCTTTGACGACGCCGAGTTCTTCGGTGAGCCCGAAGAAGGCGTGTGCGTGCATACCGGCAAGCCGGCGGCTTACGGCAAGCGGCTGCTGTTCGGCCGCCAGTACTGAACGGCCACTGAGGCAGCGGCGCTGAACTATCAGCACCAAACCATCAGCACTGAGCCGCCGCCCGGAGACGTCCCCTTTTCCCTGAAGGGAGAAGAACGTCTCCGCTCTCGTTTCCCCGTGTTCGCCCCGTGGTTGGTGCGGCCTTGGAGAGGCACCGGGCTGGTCCTGCGCCGCTGCCAGAGTGAGGTAAAATAGGAGGCGTTGTGGTGCACCGCTGAGCCGGGCTGCCGCTGAGTCCTGCCGGGTTGCACTGGGGTATCCAGGCGCCTAAACTGCGGCAATTGGCCCAAGGCATGACCCGGTCAGATTTTTTGTTCGCTTACCTCGTGAATTGATTCACCACCTGCTCTTGTCCATTTCCGAAGGAGACACCATGAAGACCATTATCCTGGGCGCCGGGTACGGCGGCATGGCAACGGCCACCGCCCTGAAGCCCACCGAAAACCTGGACGTGCTGCTGATTGACCAGCGTCCTTACCACACCTACTACACCCTGCTGCACGAAGCCGCCGGCCACGGCAAGACCGTGACCACGCCTATTCAGCCGCTGCTGCGCGGCACCGGCGTGGAGTACGAACAGGCCAGCGTGGACCATGTGGACCTGGACGCCCAGGCGGTACACCTCAAGGATGGCCGCGTGCTGGACTACGACAAGCTGGTGGTGTCCATGGGCTCCGAGACCAACTTTTACGGCATCAAGGGCCTGCAGGAAAACGCCGACGTGCTCAAGGAAATTGAGGACGCCGAGAAGATCTACGACTGGGTAAACAAGGCGTTCGAGCCTGGCTTTAGCGGCAGCCGTGACGTGGTGATCGGGGGCGCAGGCCTGACCGGCACCGAGCTGATCACCGAGCTGGCTCAGCGCTCCGAAGAACTGAGCTACAAGTCGGGCCTGCCCCGCCTCAAGCTGTATCTGGTAGAAGCTGGCCCCACTGTGCTGCCCACGGTGGACGAGAAGCTGCGTGAACGGGCTGTCGGTGTGCTGCGGGACTACGGCATCGAAATCCTGACCAGCCATAAGATCGTGGAGGCGGGAGCCGGCAGCGTGACTGTGGAGAACCAGGCCGGCGAGCGCCGTCAGATTGAAGGCGGCAAGATCGTCTGGACCGGCGGTATCCGCGCCCGTAACCTGGTGCGCGGCGAGAACATCGTGGGTGGCCCCGGCAACCGCATCAAGGTGGACCAGAATCTGGTGGCCCAGAACTACCCCAACGTGTTCGTGATTGGCGACATGGCCGCCGCCAACGCCAGCGACGGCGCCCCGGTGCCCTCTACCGCGCAGCACGCCGGACAGGAAGGCCGCCACACCGCCGCCAACCTGATGCGGCTGGCCCGTGGCGAGGCTCTGGAACCCTACGAGCCCTACAGCCAGGGCGAGTTTGTTAGTCTGGGTGGCCTGATGGCGGTGGGCGCGATCAACCTGCCCGGCGACTACCGCCTGGCGCTGACTGGGGTGGCCGCGCATGTCATGAAGATTGCCACCCATCTGCGCTGGGAAATGAACATCAAGTAAGTGGGTCGGCAGGGCTGCGGCTCTGCCTATCCCACTTGCGCCAGTCAACGCCGCCGGCTGCCCTATGAAGCAGGCCGGCGGCGTCCATGATGAGCGGAGCTGATCTTGACCCGCATCTCAGCTCCGCTTACCAAGCGAAACCGACCTGCCTGGGGTTACCCTGACAGGTCGGTTTCGTCGCTCACGCTTACGCCACGCGCCCGACTTACTTCTGGCGGTCGTT
>JAUNHF010000253.1 GCA_030524065.1 Deinococcus sp. | reverse complement strand
AAAGCATTTGCCCGGCAGTTACTGACCGCGCAGCACCCCACGCCGTCCGCCTTGCAGGGCCAGCTCAGCGGTGGGCGGCGTGCCGGGTTTGACCTGACAGCTCTCTACGCTGACTGGCAGAGGATGGCCCAGCAGCTCAGCGCAGGCGATACCCTCCGGAGGCAGAGTCTTCCCCGCCGCTGCTGCCAGCGCAGCCTGGGCATAGGTGCGTCCCTCGCGGCCCTGATTCAGCAAAAACCAGGTCCAGCCGCCGACCAGTGCAGCGAACAGCAGCGCGACCAAGCCCAGATACTTCCAGGGGTTAAAGCTGATATTGGCGGGGGCGGGCGGCTGAGGTGCGGACATGCTGCCCAGTCTCGCATATGCATCGTCCCAGGCGTTGTGCCTAGAAGAAGTGTGGACCGGGAAGACGCTGGCCCACCCAGGCGGATTTCGCCTCTCCAGACTGCTTCAGCCTGACAGCAACGCGCTCAAGCGTCCTGAACGGCGCGGTATACTGTTTCCTATGCCCGCCGAAACCAAGAACAAACCTGTGTACGTGATCTCCGTGGCGGCGGAGCTGGTGGACATGCATCCCCAGACCCTGCGGCTGTACGAGCGCAAGGGCCTGATCAAGCCGGGCCGCAGTGGCGGCAAGACCCGGCTGTATTCCGAGCGCGATATCGAGCACCTGCGCGAAATCCGGCGACTGACCCAGGAACTGGGCGTGAACCTGGCCGGCGTAGAAGAAGTGATGCGCTTGCAGCACGAGCTGGACGACCTTCAGGGCGAGTTCGAGGCCGAGATTGAGCGCATCGAAGGCGAACTCCGCTCGCAGCAGCAGAGCAAGGCCCTGCCGGCTCCTGACGATCCCAAGGACCGGCCCGTGTACGTGATTTCCATCGCGGCAGAGCTGGTGGATATGCACCCGCAGACCCTGCGCCTGTACGAGCGCAAGGAGCTGATTCGTCCTGGCCGCAGCAGTGGCAAGACCCGGCTGTACTCCGAGCGTGATATTGACCACCTGCGCGAAATCCGGCGGCTGACCCAGGAGTTGGGTGTGAACCTGGCCGGTGTAGAAGAAATTATGCGCCTGCGTCAGGAGCTGGAAGGCACCCGCTCGCGGATGGAAGGCAACGTGCGGCGCATTCAGCAGGACATCACCGAGCGAATGACCCTCTGGCGTGAACTGCCGCCAGCAGCAGAAGAACTGGACACGGAGCTGAGCTGACCCAGCTGCACCGTTTCCCACACCACAGAAATGCCGCCGGGCTTAGCGTCCGGCGGCGTTTGCGTTGAGGTGCTGGGATCAGACTTGCTCGACGTGCTCGGGGTGGTTCACTTCCTGCATCGGCACGTTGCCCTGCGCCACACCCTCAAATTCCTTCAGGGTTTCGGTGATGATGTTCACGCCCCGCATCAGGTCTTGTTCGCTGATGACCAGCGGCGGCGCGAAGCGGATGATGTTGCCGTGGGTGGGCTTGGCGAGCAGGCCCTTTTCAGCCATCCGCATGCAGATGTTCCAGGCGGTGTCGCTTTCCTCGTGGTCGTTGATCACCACAGCATTCAGCAGGCCCTTGCCGCGTACCAGCTTGGCAATCTGGCTCTGCTCGATGTACTTGCCAAGTTCGCTGCGGAACTTCTGGCCCAGCTCCTCGGCACGCTCGGCCAGGTTTTCTTCCTCAGCCACGGTCAGAGCGGCCATAGCCACAGCGGCGGCCACCGGGTTGCCCCCGAAGGTGGAGCCGTGCTGGCCGGGTTTGATCACGTTCATCACTTCATTGTTGGCCAGCACGGCGCTGACCGGATACACGCCGCCCGAAATCGCTTTGCCCAGAATCAGGATATCGGGCTTGACATTCTCGTGGTCCACGGCCAGACGCTTGCCGGTGCGGCTGATGCCGGTCTGCACTTCGTCAGCAATAAACAGGGTGCCGTACTGCTCGCACAGCTCCTTGGCTCCTTTCAGGTAGCCTTCGCTCGGTACATAGACACCTGCTTCGCCCTGAATCGGCTCGACCAGAAAGCCTGCTACGCGGCCCTTGTTCGCTTCTAGCGCGGCTTTGAGCGCGTCCAGGTCATCGTACGCAATGCGAATAAAGCCGTCCGTGTAAGGGCCAAAAGAGCGGCGGGCGTTCTCATCATTGGAAAAGCTGATGATGGTGGTGGTGCGCCCGTGGAAGTTGTTCTCACAGACGATGATCTGCGCTTCGTTCTCGGGAATACCGCTCACTTCATAAGCCCACTTGCGGGCCAGCTTGATGGCGGTTTCCACGGCTTCCGCGCCGGTGTTCATCGGAAGGACTTTGTCAAAGCCGAAGTACTCGCATACGAACCGTTCGTACTTGCCCAGCTGGTCGTTGTGAAAGGCCCGGCTGGTCAGAGTTAGGGTCTGGGCCTGCTCTACCATCGCCCCCACGATCTTGGGGTGGCAGTGGCCCTGGTTTACGGCGGAATAGGCGCTCAGGAAATCGAAGTATTCCTTGCCGTCGGTGTCCCACACTTTGGCACCTTCGCCGCGGGCCAGCACCACCGGTAGGGGGTGGTAGTTGTGGGCTCCGTATTGGTCTTCAAGGGCGATGTAGTCTTGCTGGTTCATGGGCGTCTCCTTTGGGGCTCCGGCCCACCTCTGGCCCGGCTGTTGAGCGCAGGGCCTGGCTCCGGATGAGGGGTAAAAAAACGTGCAGCTCACAGCATAGCGCGGGCCTATGGCAGCTGCGAAGGGGCAAAGCGGGACAGTCGGGGCCCGGCAACGGGAAGATGAACCGTGATTTATAAAGATGCAAAGAAGGGCGAGAGGGCTGCTGTGGTTCAGGGCAGGTGGGCAGTGCTCTGGCCTGGGAAGCTGTATAGCCGGCCAAGCAGTATCCAGTCAGGGACAAACACTCTGCCCAAGCAGCGTTTCTGCCGGTCCGGCGCCGTGGCCGCCCATTGCGCTAGACTGCTGCCATGAACGCCCCGTGTTGCCCCCTGATGCGGTAAGCAGCACCTCTGCTTTGCCGCGCCCTTTCCCTATGGACTGAGGCGCGGCTTTTCGTTTCTTGGACCCCGTCTCCCTCTGCCCATAAGGAACCCACCATGACCAGAACGTCCGACCCCAACATCTACCTTTACGACACCATGCAGCGTCAGAAAGTCCGTTTTGCGCCGGGAACGCCGGGGCATGTGGGCATGTACCTGTGCGGCCCGACCGTCTACTCC
>JAUNHF010000252.1 GCA_030524065.1 Deinococcus sp. | reverse complement strand
GCTGGGCGGGCGCCAAGGCCAAAGGCTGGGTCCGCACCGAAGGCAAAGAGTACGTGATGAAAGACGGCGACATCATGAACGTGCTGCACAGCAGCTGAGTGCAGGAAGTACGGCAGGCAAAGGCCCAGAAGGACGGGGTTTTGCCTGCTTGCTCTGGTTTGCCCTTACACTGACCCATGACCTTGCAGCAGATGTCGGACCGGGTGTGGTGGCTGGGCGGGGCGGTGTCCAGCGTGGCAGTGGACAATGGCGCAGGCGGCGCGCTGATTGTGGACACTGGCCTGGACGATGCCCAAGCGCGCAAGCTTCTGCGGGGGCTGGAGGCCCAGGGTCTGACACCTGCGGCGATTTTGAACACCCATTCGCACGCCGATCACCACGGCGGCAACGTGCACATCCTGAAAAAGTATCCCGGTCTACCGGTCTACGCGCCGCCGCTGGAAGCGGCCATCATCCGTCATCCGGTGCTGGAGCCGCTTTCGCTGTATGGCGCGCTGCCGCCCGCCGAGCTGGAGAATAAATTCCTGCTGGCCCCCGCCTCGCCCGCGCAGGCGCTGGAAGCGGGCCGACATACTCTGGGCGGCGCTGAGGTGGAACTGCTGGCGGTGCCCGGCCACGCTGCTCAGATGTTCGCTGTGCGGGTGGCAGATGTGCTGTACGCCGCCGACGCCCTGTTCGGCCCAGGGGCGCTGAGCAAACACCCGCTGACCTTCTGTGCCGACTCTGCTGCACAAAAGGCTTCGGCGCGGGCGCTGGGAGAGCTAAGCGGCGTCCGCACGGTGCTGGTGGGGCACGGAGAGCCGTCCGGCGAACTGTACGCTCTGGCGGAAGAAAACCTGGCCGCCTACGAGCAGACCACAGCCTGGGTGCTGGACGCTGTGGGAGAGGGTGCGGCGGGCCTGGACGAGATTCTGGCGCGGGTGGCGGCGCTGGCTGGAGTAGAGATGACCGGGATGGGGCCGCTGCTGCTGAACCGAGCAGTGGTAGCCGCTCACCTTAAGGAGCTCTTGACCGATGGCCGGGTAAACGCTGAGACCGTGGAGAACTGGCTGCTGTGGGGCTTATCCTGACCCCATGACCAAAGCGAAGAAAGACACCAAAAAGGCCGCTGTCAAGTCGGATGCAGGTAAGGCCGTCAAGGCCAAAGCAGCCCAGCCCGAGGCCCAGCCGACCGAGACCGACGCCGCCCACATGAATGTCCAGCACAACGAACTGGTGGACCACAACTACCTGTCCGAAGAGCAGTTCAGCGCGGTGGCCGAAACCTTGCAGCGCAACTTGGCGACCACTGTCTCGCTCTACCTGAAGTTCAAGAAGTACCACTGGGACATTCGCGGCCGCTATTTCCGCGACCTGCACCCTGCCTACGACGAGTTTATCGAGATGTTCTTCCCCTCCATTGACGAGCAGGCCGAGCGCTTGGTGGCCCTGGGCGGCAGCCCGATGGCGGCCCCCAGCGACCTGGAGCGCTACAGTGCCGTGCAGGTGCCCACCGAAACCGTGCGCGACGCCTACACCCAGGTGCAGGACCTGGTCAGTGACCTGACCCGCGTGAGCAAGGGCTTCCGCGACGATAGCTTGACCGCCGACGAGAACGACGACCCTGCCACCGCCGACCTGTACAACGGCTACGCGGCCACCATGGACAAAATCCGCTGGATGCTCCAGGCCATGATGGACGACGAGTACATGCGCAGCAACCGCTAAAGCGGCGGCGCAAGACTTGGGGCCTGCCCACCGGGGCGGGCCTTTTTCGTAGACCTGTGGGAGGAAGGGAGCATGCTGAAACTTGACCATATGGTGATTCATGTCATTGACTGGGAGCGCTCCAACCGCTTTTACGCCGATGTTCTGGGTGCCGAGGTGGTGCCGCACGCTTCGGGCTCCGTGTACCGGATTGGCAGGCAGCAGCTGAACGTGCATGGGCCGGGACTGGAGGTGCAGGAGGTGGCCCGCCTTCCGGTGCAACCGGGCAATTCGGATCTGTGTTTCGAGTGGGCCGGGAGTGTCGCTGAGGCGCAGGCGTATCTGGCGGCGCGGGGAGCGGAGGTGGTGTCTGGCCCGGTGCGGCGGCCAGGGGCCAAGGGCGAGGGACGGAGCCTCTACTTCCGTGACCTGGACGGCTCCTTGCTGGAATTCATCAGCTATCAGGAGGAGAAATGAGCGAGAAAAAACGGGTGTCTAGAGGCCCGCAAAAAAAGTCGGACCGTGATTTTGATTATGACCTCCACTACGCCGAGCTGGACCTGCGCGAGCAGCCCGAGCTGTACCGCGTAGGCCGGGGCGAACAGGGCGTGCTGCTGGTGCAGCCGTACAAGGCGGAGATTTTGCCGCACTGGCGCTTTGCCACGCCCGACAAGGCGCAGGAGAGCAGCGAACAAATTTACGCGATGTTCCTGGAGTATCTGGCGCAGGGAGACTTTGTGGGGGCGGACATGGCCCGCAAATTCCTGCAAATGGGCTTTACCCGCGCCCGCCGCTACGCCAACCACAAGGGCGGCAAAAAGTATGACGGCCCCGTGCCAGAAGACAAAAAAGGCCAGTCGGGAGCGCATGGACGCGCCGAACTGCCCCGCCAGCCCGAAGACCCGGTCAAGGCCGAATCGGCCCGCATCTTCAAGGCCAAGTGGGACGAGGCCGAAGCCAATGAGCAGTACGCAGCCCTGAAAAAAGACTGGAAAGCGCGGCTGGGATAAAGCGCCAAAAGGCGGTGGGGAAGAGGCAAGGGGGAACCCTCAATGCCCCATGCCTCCTGCCCTGCCCCCCTAGAGCAGGCCGCTGCGGCGCAGCAGGGCCTGGGGGTCGGGGTCGCGGCCCATGAAGTCGCGGTACAGCTCGGCGGGGTCCTTGCTGCCCCCCTGGCCCAACAGGGTGTCCACAAAGGCGCGGCCCGTTTCGCGGCTAAAAATGCCTTCCCGCTCAAAGCGTGAAAAGGCGTCGGCGTCCAGCACTTCGGCCCACTTATAGGAGTAGTAGCCGGCGCCGTAGCCCACAGGATCGGCAAACAGGTGCCCGAACTGAGCCACCATGGCGTAGTTTTCCGGCAGGGGAAGGGCATGGAACGTCTGCATGATCGCGCGGGCATGCTCCACCGGGTCCAGCCCGCTGGCCGGGTCGTACTCCACGTGCAGGCTCAGGTCGGCCACACCGAAGGAATACTGCCGCATGGCGAAGCTGGCGGCGCGGTAGTTGCG
>JAUNHF010000251.1 GCA_030524065.1 Deinococcus sp. | reverse complement strand
TGAGCCACCCGCCCAGCGTCGTCATAGTTCATGTGTTCGCAGCCGATAAACCGCCCCGCCGCGCCCGACTTTTTTGTCAGGGCAAGCAGCAGGTTCATGTTCACACTCATGCCGAGGGTGATGGTGTCCGGCGCAAAAGTGACCTGTCGGCGCAGCGCCCGTAGGCCCTGAGCATTTTGCTGAACATAATGCTTGAGCCCAGGCGTGAATGGCACGCCCAGATGGGTCAGCTCAACGCGTTCATCCAGCGGGTAGAAAGGCTGCCCTCCGCTGCTGTACAGGCTGACGATACTGACCCGGAAGGTGTCGGCCAGGGCGTTGGCGAGATTGACGGCAACGCGCTCTACCCCGCCGGCTGGAGTGATGTTGTAAATGACGATGTTTAGTTGCCGCATGAAGTAGACCTCTAGTTCTGAGTTCCGGGTACGAACTCGATATGTTTCAGGTATAAGTTCCGGTCGCCCAATTCCTTGAAATAGGGGTTCAGAAGTCGGATATGCAGGGGTTCGCCGCTGAGCGCCAGGGTGAGTTCTTCAGCCGTGGTTTGAGCACGAACGCGCTTTAGCTCCTGGCCCCTTTGTTCAAACTCAAGCAGTGGGGCCTCGCCCGCAGCGGCTGAGCCGGAAAGCTTCAGGCTCAGCCGCCCAGCGGCGCAGGGCTGCAAGGTGGCTTGCGTGCCCAATACGAAACTCAGCAGGTTGGCGTTTTTGTCCCAATTGCCGCCGCCTTCCGCCGGGGTTGTCAGCTCAAACGTGTCACAGTGTTCGCCTGTGAGCTTCAGACCCTGTAAGCCGGCACTGCGGTACTCCGACTTGTAGAAATCGTTGAAATAACCCACAGTGAGGTGGCCTGCTCTGGGCACAGCCACACTCAGCCGCTGGGGCTCATGGATCTCCCGCTCAAAGATTCGCTCTGAACTGAGCGCCACTTCCAGGCGGGGACCCTCATTTTCTGCCAGGGGGCCTTCTGCGTCAATGTGCAGGGTGCCGGGGCCACAGACATCCAGTTCCAGCCAGCCATTGGTCGTGAGGTTGATGGCCTGCCCGGTGATGTCGGCGGTAGGTTCGGGATAAGCTTGACGGAAAGTGGGAGCAGCTGGGCACTTCAGCCGGCCGCTGTCAGGATTAAGCACCTGACCGCCCAGATCGGCCCGCTGCGCCTGCCACCCGATCAGGGCAGCGGGAGCAGCGGGCAGCAGCAAACTAAGCAAAAAGACCGGTTTCATGGTTTAAGCTCCACGTTCCAGCTGTGGGTCGCCAGGGGCGTGGCCCGCGCCGCAGACTTGGACGGATAAATTTGCAGTTCCAGCCGGTGCTGGGCCGCCCGGCGCAGATCGCCCTGCAAGGAAAGGCTGGTCACCGGATTCTCGGCTGATGTGGTCAGGGTGGCCGCATTGACCGTGGTGCAGCTGCTCAGGCAACTCCGCAAAAGAACGCGGTACTCCCCAGGTGCCAGCTTCCAGCGGCTGTAAGTCTGGTAGTTCTTGGGCGAGCTGGCTTGGGTGTCGGCGCGGAAAAAGAGCAGCTGGCCGGGCAGCACTGCTGATTCAGTAGGCCGAGCTGCCCATACCGGAAAAGCGAGAGCGGCCAGCAAACCCGCCGCTGTCACGGCCTGGCCCGGCTCCCAGGCCCTAAGGCGGGCCAGCTGCACACCAGCGGTAACCCAGAACAGCTCTGCAAAAAAGGGGCTAGGGACCAGCAGGGTGTTGTCGTTGGCAGTTGCGGCCAGCAGGCCACTCAGGAGCGCTACGCCCAGAGCATCTTTGGACTTCCAGGCAGTAAAAAGCACCGCTCCGATCAGTAGAAATAACCCCAGTAAGCCCAGTGGCCCCGTTTCGGCCAGGGGCTGTAACACCCCATTGTGCGCGATCAGCCAGGGACTGCCCAGATTCTGAACCCACTCAGGGCAACTGAGGGTGCCATTGGGGCCGATCCACAGCTCACAGTACGCGCTCGGCGGCTGAAGATGACGCCCCAGCAGGTAGCTGCCCACGCCACTCAGGGGCGCACTTTGGACCGCTGAAAGGCTGCTGGCCCAGACCAGGTCGCGCCCGGTGGTACTGAACTGAAGCAGCCGCTCTGCCAGGGGATTGCCCTGCTGAATGCCCCAGTACAGTGCAGCGGTCAGCACTCCGGCCACGGCTGCCCCGGCCCCCAGGGCCCTGCGCTGCGCCTGCACCATCAGGCCCGCCACGCTTCCCAGAATGGCGGCGGCGAGTGGTCCACGGCTGGCCGCCAAGAACAGCACCGGTAGGCTGATCAGGGCCAGCAACGCCCGCCACACGGCCGGAGCGCGGCCAAACAGAGCCAGCCACATCCCAGCGGCGCCGGCCAGTCCCAGGGTAATAGAAGTCATGTAGGGATGCGAAAGCCGCTCGGTGAACAGGGGGACTCCGCTGAGCACCGTTGTGCCCACGGCCGTGGCGAACACCACGCCGAGCCCCAGGGCGCTGGGCCACAGCCGCTCGGTCTGACCCAGCGCAGCGCCTATACCGATTAAGCCGGCCATCAGCAGCGTGCGGGCCAGCGCCAATAAACTGGCTTCCAGCGGCGCCGCACTAAACAGGGCGGGAAGCTGCTGGCTGAGGGCATAAAAGCCCAGCAGCCCCAGGGCCGGCGCGGGAAGGCGGCGCAGGTAGGGCAGGGCCAGCAGGGAAAGCGGCGAGAGAATGTACAGCGGAGCCAGCAGCGCCAACCAGACCTGAATCCAGCGGGGAGCAGAGGGAGGAGCGGGAACGGCGGACATCACTGCCAACTATAGACGCTGACTCTGAGGGAAGGTTCCAGATGCTGACCCTGGCCGGGGGTGGCAGGTAGGCTCCTGGTCTCAGCCGCGCCAGATGGGCGCCGATCAGCCCACCATTTCCGGGCCAGCGGAGGCGGGAAAGTCGGAACCGCCCGTGACCGACTTCAACTCGGTCCTGATCGGCAGCGGGCACTTGTAAGCCGCGTGTACCGGCAGTTCTACAGGCTTACACTTCCGGCCTACACTTCAGGCGAGTTCAACGACGCTGGCGTCACTGATGGTCAGTTTGTGGCTTCTGGGCACAGTCCGGCCACCCTTGACAGACGCCTTGACCCCGATCAGGCAGTCTTGCAGGCGAGTGGGGACATTCTCGATCAGGGCGCCAGAATCAATGGAGCTGTGTTCGATTTCTGCGCGGCGAATAACCGTTTCACGTCCAATGCTGGTGAA
>JAUNHF010000250.1 GCA_030524065.1 Deinococcus sp. | reverse complement strand
CGCGTCGCGGCGGTAGAAAAGCTGTTTGGCAACGAGCAGCACGCCTTTATCAGCGACGAGAGCGACCTGGACTTTCTGGGAGTGGCACAGGCCGGCGAATACGCGATGGTGCAGCTGTTCCGCATGCGCGGCGGGCGGGTGGTCAGCCGCGACAAACGCTTTTTGACCGGCGACGAGGCCAGCACCCCCGGCGAGATTCTGAGTGCCTTTATGCAGGATTACTACACCCAGGCCACCCACCTGCCCCCGCTGGTGCTGCTGCCCGCTGAGCTGGAAGACACGGCGCTGTGGACCGAGTTCCTCAGCGAGCGGGCCGGGCACCGGGTGAGCGTGCGACTGCCGGTGCGCGGTGACAAGGTGGACCTGGTCGAAATGGCGCAGCGCAACGCCGGGCACGGCCTGGAATCCGAGCTGGCGGTGCTGGAACGGCGCGGCGATCACCCCGGCCTGGACGCTCTGCGCGAAGTGCTGGCCCTGCCGGAGCGGCCCTGGCGCATTGAGGGTTTTGACAACTCCAACCTGTTCGGCACGCACATCGTGTCGGGCATGATCGTGCTGGAAGGCGGACGCGCCCGCCGGGGGGAATACCGCCGCTTCAAGGTGCGCGGCCTGGACCATCCCGACGACTACGCGGCCATGCGCCAGACCATCTTCCGGCGCTTTACCGGCAGCCTCAGCGACAAGCTGCCGCTGCCGGACCTGCTCCTGATTGACGGTGGGCGCGGGCAGGTCAATGCCGCGCTGGACGCACTGACAGAGGCCGGTGTGCAGGTGCCGCTGGTGGGCCTCGCCAAGCGTGAGGAGATCATCGTGCTGCCCAGTCCTTACGGCGCCCAGTGGTGGCTGACGGGCGGCACCGTGGTGGGGGACGGCAAGGAGCTGCTGCTGCCGCATACGCACCCGGCGCTGCGCGTGCTGATTCACGCCCGCGATGAGGTGCACCACTACGCTGTGAGCTACAACCGCAAGCTGCGCGGCCAGGCGATGACGGCCAGTATCTTCGATGACCTGCCGGGCATTGGTCAGAAGCGGCGGGACGCCCTGCTGGAGCATTTCACCAGCCTGGAAGAACTCAAGGCCGCCGATGTCCGCGAGATCGCGGCGGTGCCGGGAATGGGCCTCAAGGCGGCGCAGTCGGTCAAGGAGTTTTTGCAGACCCGGGTCTAGCTGCCGATTCCCGCCCACCTTTGCCCTACACTCTCAGCATGACTTCTGCGCTGAATATCGCCGTCCTGTGCCACACCGGAGCAGGCGGCTCGGGGGTGGTGGCAACGGAACTGGGCCTGCTGGTCTCGGCCCAGGGCCACGCCGTGCATTTCGTGGGACCGGCGGTCCCCTTCCGGCTGGCCCAGCGCTGCGCTGTACACGGGCCTTACTTTCACCAGATCGGCTCGTTCGCCTACGCGCTGTTTGATCAGCCCTACCCAGAATTGTCGGCGGCCAACACCCTGACCGAAGTGATTCTGGAACAGGGCGTCCAACTGACCCACGCCCACTACGCCATTCCGCACGCCACGGCCGCGCTGCACGCCCACTCCATCACCGGACGTGCGCCGGTGGTGACCACGCTGCACGGCACCGACGTGACGCTGGTCGGCGCCGAGCCAGCCTTTTTTCACACCACGCGGCACGCCATCGAACGCTCACACCACGTGACCGCCGTGTCCCGCTTCCTGGCCGAGCAGACCCGTGAAGTGTTCCGCACGGACCGCGAAATAGAAGTGATTTACAACTTCGTGGATTCGGAGCGGTTTCGCCCCATCCACGATGCGGCGCTGCGGGCACAGTTCGCCGGGGAGGACGAAGCCCTGCTGATTCATGTCAGCAATTTCCGGCCGGTCAAGCGCGTCCGTGACGTGATAGATACTTTTGCAGGCGTGGCGTCCGAACTCCCGGCCCGGCTGCTGATGGTCGGAGACGGCCCCGAGCGCGCCCCGGCGCTGGAGCGCGCGCAGCGGCTGGGGGTCGCAGACCGGGTCACTTTCCTGGGGTCCTTTCCAGACGTGCAGACGGTGCTGGGCCTCAGCGACCTGTTTTTGCTGCCCAGCAGCAAGGAAAGTTTTGGCCTGAGTGCCCTGGAAGCCATGAGCTGCGAGGTGCCGGTGGTGGCGGCGCGGGCCGGGGGCATCCCCGAGGTGGTGGAACACGGGGTCAGTGGCCTGCTGGCCGAGGTGGGCGATACCGACGCCCTGACCCAGGCGGCGCTGGATATTCTGCGCGACCGCTCGGTGCGGGTGCAGATGGGTCAAGCGGGGCGGCGGCGGGCGGTGGAAGAATTTCACCCCTCAAAGATCGTGCCGCAGTACCTGGCGACCTATCACCGCACCCTGGAGCGTGCCCAGGCAGGCGGTTGCTCTTCTGCTAAGGGCTGAGCCGGAGGTCCAGCGGCTGACCGCTGTAAGGCCGTAGCTGCACACTCTGGCCCAGTTGCAGCCCCAGGGCATTCCAGCCGGCTTGCAGCTGAGCCTGGTATCCGTGGGCCGCCGTCACCTGAACGGCGCGGTCCACCCACACCAGAAACAGGGACGATTCCCCGTCGCGCAGGCGAACTTCACGCAGGGCCTCTCCTCCGTCCGCTTGCCCGTCGCGGTCACGGTCTACAAAGGCGTAGGCCCGCAGCTCCTGTCCGCGGCTGGTGCCCGACACCTGCACGGGGGGAATCAGGCCGGGCCAGTTCAGCGCCGCTCCCTGTAATGTGGGTGCATCGCCGGGCGTCTGGGCCAGCGTCAGTTGCCAGCGGCCCCCATCAGCCGGCGCACTGCCCAGCAGTTGCTGTGGCTGCCCGGCCACACCGACCGTCCAGATGCCCACATTCAGACCCGGTGGCACCTCGCCGCGCAGCTGCCCCTGGAGCACCAGCGGGGCCGCCTGGCCACCGCCCAGCAGCAGGGCAGCCAGGGCCGTCATGACGGTTCTGGAGGCTTTCATGTCATCAACCTAACATGAGGTGCTGATAGCTGCCTGATGAGACCTTCAGGGTTGGTCGGAGCTGCTTGGTCGGGGGTGTGACGCGGCACACAGCAACAAAAAGGGGGCCCCGGGGGGCCCGCCTTCTGACTGACTGGGGTTACTGGTTCAGTGCAGCCTTGACCAGGTCCACGATTTCAGGCATGGTGTCGGCCACCGGCACGTTCGCAGCCTTGAAGGCGGCCAGCTTGCTCTCGGGGGTGCCCACGTCGCCCATGATGATGGCGCCCGCGTGAC
>JAUNHF010000249.1 GCA_030524065.1 Deinococcus sp. | reverse complement strand
GGAACTCGGCACCTTCGGCCACACGGGCCAGATCACCGTCTTCGTTCTCGTATTGCTCGTCTACCATCCCGATGTCCACACTGCCGCTGGTCGCAGTGATGGTGTCGGCCACGACATCGCTCAGGCGCAGGCTGTAGCGGCGCTCGTTGTTGATCTCGCGGTAGGTTTCCTCGATGAACAGAGGAAACAGAATCCGGTCTTCAGCATTGGTGAAAAACGCATCCTTCACGGTGGCCGCTTGATGACGTCCGGCGGGCTCAATGCCCGCGCCACGCACGACCAGCTGCTTCCAGGCAGACGCGGTCTGACCACTGGCGTCCTTGATATCGGGGCTGTAAATAGACTCGTCCAGCTCGCCGGCGTCCGCCTTGTCCTGAAGGTGCTGGGCCATCGTGCGGCGGTTCAGGGCAGCGTCCTTCTTGAAGTCCAGATCGATGTCTTTGAGTTTCAGTTTCGACATAAAGCCCTCCTTGGGCAGCCCCGGCATGGGGCAAAAGAAGCCGCCCGCTCAGGCACATTGGCCTGAACCGGGCGGGAGAATGCGGGGTCGTCCGCAGCCAGAAGAATTACAACTGAATGGCAGCTTCGCCGTCGCGTGCCACAACCACCAGGACTTGGCGTCCACTGGCACCGACCTTCACCTTGCCCGTGCCGTCCACCACCAGAGGCTGCACGCCAGCGGTCAGGACACCCACGGTGGCGAAGTCGGTGAAGCCCGCGCCCCAGATGGCGACGGCGCCCATACCGTCAGCTTCCTTGGTCAGCACCTTGCCGACCAGAATCTGGCCGTCCACGCCGCGTCCGACTTCGGCTTGGCCGGTGATGGTCACGGCGTCGCCCACTTCGGTGCCCACAGCCAGCTGCATGGTGGGGAAAGCATTTTGTCCGTTAAAAAGCAGTTCTTCGTATCGCATAAGGGATTCCTCCTAGAGGGAAAAGATGGGCTTCGGGAGTTAGATGCCGTTGAGAAGTGAGGGCTTCTTGGCCGTGCGCTCCTGGCCGGCAGCAGGGGCGGAGGCGTCCGGTTCGGACAGGCTCTTGCGGCCCGCGCTGAACACCCCGCCCTTTTGGGCTTTCAGGTCTTCCACCATGCCCTGCAGGTCGGCCACATCTGCCCGCTTGGCAAGGCGGACATGACGGTCAATGCTGGCCTGATGATCGGTGCCGTACACCGCCACCGCAAGCTGTTCCACTTCCGCTTCCAGCGATTCGCGGTAGGCGCGGCCGTCAGCGGCCTGGGCTTTCAGTTCGGTCAAGCTGTCAGCACTCAGGTCTTTGACCTCCATACCCAGGGCGCCGGCAACCAGCTCGCGCTGGGCCTGAATGCCGGCTTCATAGGCAGCCGTTTCCAGGCCGGTTGCCATTGCCTGTGCATCGGCCTGAGCCGTCTCGGCCTGGGTGTCCAGCGTCTTGGTGGCGCCGGTGCGGTCTTTGATTTCGATCTTCACGTGTTCCTCCTGAACAGCACTCCGGCGTCCCTGTCGGACGCTGGGAGAGAGAGATTGCTCGGCGGCCTGGACGTGTTCGGCCACCACCATGTCAAGCGTGCCCACGCGGTCTGCGAGGCCCACATCCACCGCCTCCTGGCCGAAGAAGACATCGCCGGTTGCAAACCCCTTGGCCGTCGTGAGGGTGATGCCACGCCCCTCCGCGACGGCGGCAACAAACTTGTCGGCCAGTCGAGACACTTCGCTTTGCCACTGCGCCAGCACCGGGCCATCCATCGCTTCTGCGCTCTGGCCCAGGGCCTTGCGCTCGGCGCTGCGGACGTAAGTCACCTTCAATCCGGCTTCATCCAGGCTGGCGGTTTCATCGGTGTGGGTGGCAATCACGCCGATGCTGCCAATTTCACCGGCCTCGGTGATCACGATCTCGCTTGCCTGCGCGCCGATCCAGTACCCGGCGCTGCACATCATGGTGTTGCAGACGGCCGTGGTCTTTTTCGCCGCCGCCGCTTCCCGGACAGCGGCGGCGGCCACGTCCAGCCCCCCCACCGCTCCACCCGGTGTATCCATATCCAGAATGATGGACGCAATGTTCGGGTCTTGGGCAGCGGCGCGGACGCGCTGGGCGAAGCTGTGGGCATCGATGGCGCCACACATCTCGGTCATCAGGCTGCCGCGCGGAAAGATCGCACCGTGCAGGGGAATCACCATCACTGAGGGGCTCTGCTGATCAGCTTCCTGAGCAGCAGCGGTGCGGGCAGCGCGGGAGGCCGTAAATTGCTCAACCATGTCGGCCGTGGCCTGCCGCCCACGCAGATAAGCGTTGTACCCAGTGATGATGTCCTGCAGCGCCGAGTCTTTGATGGCCCACCGACCGTTGGCGATCAGCGCAGTCACGCCACTCAGGCGAGTAGGGGAGCGAGTTTTCTTGGTGTCGGTCATGGTGTCTCCTTTCCGGACAGGCTGATGTAACCCCTGGCCTGCCGGTCATAGCGAATGCCCCAGCGGACCGCGTCCGCAGCGGCGACCAATGTCCCTGCCCCGCTGGCAGGGGACGGCGGCGGGGGCTGTGGGTCAGGGGGGGACTCCACAGCCCAACCATCGGCCCAGGGTGGAGCGTGGACATCCTCTTCGTCCGACAGATCCAGGGTGTCCGCAAAGCGGCGGGCATAGGCTTTGCCCGCCAGGCGCTTGCCAATCTCGTGGGCCTGCATCTCGGTAAGAAAAGCTTCAGCCTCAGCCTGCTGGAAGGCGCTCTCAGCCTGCTGGAACTTCACATAGGCTGTCGCGTTGATGCCCTTGAGCCGCAGATTGAGATTCACTCCAAACTCCAGCTGCCGCGCCAGCACCTGCTGAATATTGGTCGCCCGGGCTTCAACCATTGGGTAGACGATTTTCGCCAGGGCCTCGGTGGTGCTGTCCATGCTGCCGCGCATGAAGCCCGTGGTGCCCAGCGCGGTCCATGCTTGCCGGTTGTTCTCCTTGATGACGTCGGGAAGACCGGCCAGCGAATGCGTGATGTTTTGGATCTCGAACTCGGTACCCACGGGGCCAACGAACAGCCCCTTCTCGGCTTCCTTCATCACCAGATCGGCCGCCTCGCTGAAGTATTCGGCCTTCCGCTCGGCATAAAGAGGGTCTTCGGGGCCATAGGCTCCAAGCTCCTCCGGCGTAGGCACCGGCAGCCCAACCGCCACCAGGGCGATCTGTTCCATCAGGTCAATCACGCGGTCAGTGGCCGCATTCAGCCGGTTCTTGCGGTCAATGGCCTTCA
>JAUNHF010000248.1 GCA_030524065.1 Deinococcus sp. | reverse complement strand
GAGCCGACGACGGTTCGGCCGCCGGTTCGGGAAGCTGCTGAAGCGCCGCGGCGGCGAGTGCGCGGGCGGCCGTGGAAGCACTGAGTCGTCTGAGTGCCGCTGACCGAGAACTTGTAGGCAGATTATGGCACCGCACGACGAATCGGCGGGAAAACGGTCCGGATGTGCCACAGTCCACCTCTCCCAGAGGAGCGCACCCCTGCGGAAAGGCGCTCGCCGAATAGGAACGGCCGTGGTGAAGCGCCGGTCGATCTTACGAATCCCATCCCAGCCGCGCAATTTGACCGCATCCGCCGGCCCGTTTAGGGTACGCTGAACCTGACGTGGCAGAATTCATCGTGACCGAGGCGTTCGGCGGCGCCGGCGAAGAGGGAGAGATCAAGGTCTTCGAGGCTGTAAAGGCCGCCTATGCCGGTGAAGAGGCCTTAGGCTTCTGGAAGTATCCGCTGGTGACCAAAGTGACCGTTCGGGAGCCGGACATCCTGATCGCCGACCCGGAACTCGGGCTCATCGTCATCGAAGTCAAAAGCCTGCCGCTGGACATGATCGGCGCTGTGACCGGTTACCGCTGGGAGCTCACCCGTCCCTACTACGGCAAGCAGCAACTCAATCCCTATGAGCAGGCGCGCAGGCAGGCTCAGGCCCTTGGGGAACTGGCCGTCCGCAAATCGGGCCTGACGCAACTGGCCACCCGCGCCACCGTGGCGGTACCGCTGATCACCCGTGAGGCGTGGGACAACCGGTTCGGTGCCCTGCTGAGCGACGTGCCGATGCTGTTCGCCGACCAGATGACGCCGGCCCGCCTGCGCCGCGCCCTGGAGATGACGCCCCCGGTGCGCTACGGCGAACCTCTCGGGGACGAAGACTGGCTGAGCCTGCGCCGGGCGCTGGGCACCAGCGGCAGTGTCCCGAAGCGCCAGGTGCGCTACCTGCAGGCTCCACTGGAATCCCGGCGCAAGATCGACCTGATCGCCCGCACCGCCCGGCACCTGCACGCGTTCGACCTCCAGCAGGAGCTCATCGCCAAAACCATTCCCCCAGGCCCGCAGCGGATCCGCGGCATCGCCGGCAGCGGCAAGACCGTCCTGCTGGCGCAGAAAGCGGCCAACATGCACCTGCGGCACCCGGAATGGAACATCGCCCTGGTCTTCTTCTCGCGGTCGCTCTACGATCAAATCAAGTTCCAGGTCAACCACTGGCTCAAACAGGCGACCAACGGCGAGGTGACCCTGGAGACTGCCCAGCACCGCCTGCGGATTCTCCATGCCTGGGGTTCGAAAGACCAGCCGGGCTTCTACCGCACCCTGGCCTCGCAGATCGGGGCAGAGCCGCTGACGGTGGCCAACACTCCTGACGCCTCCCCCACCGCAAAGCTGCTGTTCGCCTGTAAGGCCCTCTTGGACGACGCCAAGGCGACCGGACAGTCGCTGCAGATCTTCGACGCCGTCTTGATTGATGAAGGACAGGATCTGGTCCACGAGGAGGCGGCCCTTTCCTTCGAGGAGAAGCAGGCCTTCTACTGGATGGCCTATCAGTCGCTGCGCCCGGTGGCCCGGGACGCCCTGCTCGACACGGGCGAACCGGAAGCGCGCCGGCTGATCTGGGCCTATGACGAGGCCCAGTCGCTCGATACCCTGACCATTCCCACCACCCGCGCCCTGTTCGGAGAGGCCGGAGCGCAGGTCTTCGGAGCAGGCGTCACCTACAAAGGCGGCATCAAGAAGTCCGAAATCATGAACCGCTGCTACCGGACGCCCGGTCCGGTGCTGCTGGCCGCCCACGCCCTGGGGATGGGCCTGCTCCGGGAAGAGGGCATGCTGGCCGGCCTGACCAACAAGAAGGACTGGACCGCCATCGGCTACGAGGTGGAAGGCAGGTTCCTGAGCGGCAGCCAGGTCACCCTGACCCGCTCCCCGGCCAACTCCCCCAATCCGCTGGCGCAGTTCACCGACGAGCCGCTGGTGACGTTCGAGCACTACCCGGACCGGCGTGCTGAGCTGAAGGCGCTGATGCATTCCATCCAGCGCGACCTGTCAGAGGGCGGCCTACAACCCAGCCGCCACCTGCTGGTGGTGGTCCCGGGACTGGAGTGGCAGCCGTATCGCCTGCAGCGGGAAGTCTTCCAGACCCTACGGGCAGCCGGCATCAGCGTCTACCTGCCGGGCAACAAGGATGTCAACGTCCCGAAGCAGAAGTGGCCGAATACCGACCCGAACGGCTTCTGGCGGGACGGGGCGGTGACGGTCAGCCCGGTGATGCAGGCCAAGGGCAACGAGGCCGACGTGGTATATGTGGTGGGCCTGGATCACATTGCAGCTCAGGAGGACAGCATCAAGCTACGCAACCAGCTGTTCGTCGGGATCAGCCGCAGCCGGGGCTGGGTGCATTTGAGCGGCTGCGGGATGCAGGGCAAAACCCTGACCGCGGAGATTGAGCGGGTGATTGCGGCTGGGGACACCCTGAACTTCACCTACCGTCAGCCGAAACGGCAGCTGGATGATGTGGAGTGAGAGCGATGAATTCTCAACTTTTCTAGAAGCCAGGAATCCTTACCTGGATCCACAACAGTGAGAAAGGCCATCCGACAGGATTGCTGGAGGAAGCGACAGCAAATTTTCTCTCCAGTGCATGCGAAAAGTGTCAGGATAAAAAGTATGCGAAACCTCCTTTTCACGGCAGCCTTACTGCTCGCCACCTCCGCCTCCGCAGGATCGACCCCTATCCGTGAGCTGATGCAGGGCAGTGGAGGACAGGTACGTTTGGACAACAACATGCTGATGGTCGGTAAACGGACCAGCGCCGGCAAGGACATGACCATGGGAGTGGCGTACTACAGCAACGTGAAAGCCGGTCGCCTGGACGAGATCTACCTGCTGACCTTCCGCTCCTCCCTATCGGCCGCTGAGCTGGATCTGTTTGGAGATAACGTGGCGCGCATCGCCAAGACCTGCTTCAACCTTTCGGCAGACCGTAAGAGCGACATCAAGTCCTTCCTAAGGGTGTACAACGACCTCGGTCCAACGGTGAAAGCCACCAGCTTCGGACCCATGAAACTGGTTTTCGACCGGGGATATACAGAAGCCGGTCCGTATACTGCGGTCCGCATGAGCCGTTATGGGACGCCAGGAGTTGCTCCATGGGTAAATTACTGTGTGAAATGATGAAAAAAGCGCTCTTCTATACCGCCGCTCTACTCCTATGTACTTCGTCTGCCCTGGCCGACA
>JAUNHF010000247.1 GCA_030524065.1 Deinococcus sp. | reverse complement strand
GTACCTGCGCGAGAAATACGGGGCGCTGTACGGGGTATGAGTCTGACCGCCTGACCGTCAAACTGTCTAACCGCCATTGCGCTTGGGCTTTTCAGGCGGTGAGACGGTTTGACCTTTAGCCCCTCAGGTGGTCCTCCTCCACAACTGCTCTCACTCAAGCCAGGCGACCAGCACGCTGAGCTGGAAAGGGTCTGCCCCGCTCAGGTCACGCTGGGCGAGGGGCACGACGGCCCCCAGGCCAATCAGGGTCGAGTTTCCCTGGCTCCACGCCGGACAAGCCCAGACCCCTTCCGGGCTGGCGGACCACTGCGTCTGTGCCGGAAGCTTCAGGGTGAGCGCCGGGGGAAGCTGAGCGGGTTGCCGCTCGAAGTTGCAAAGCTCTGGCGTCCCGACGACCTCACCGTTCGCCAGAGTCATGGGTGAGGTCAGGCGCACTTTGGCTGCGGAAACGACGGTTCCCGACGCATTCAGGGCCTGTCGAAACGGGGTCTGATCCTGCGTGGTCAGCCCGCCACTCGTGACCAGCGGCACCAACCTGAACGCCGGACGGGCCGTTCCTGCGGGGCTGGTGACCCGGTAGACACTCGTCAGGTAGAGCGTCTTGGCCTGATGATCCACGCTGCTGAAGTTACGCACCAGTTCGAAAGACAGCGGCCCTTCCCCGGCCACCGGAGCCACCTTCGGGGTCACCTGCGGATTGATAGGCAACGCGTAGACGAGGGCCTCGGTGTCCTGGGCGGGCACAACCGAGCCGCAGCTGGGCAGAACGGACATGAGGACGAGGCCCAGACCAGCGAATGTGTGCCTCCGGATGTGGCTCAGGCTCATGGCGACGGCGTCACGGCAACGCTGTAATACCACTTGGCATCCCAGTAGTTGGGATTGGTGATGATTTCGGGGTTGGTCGAGAACTGGTCACGCACGGAGTAGGCCACTTTGCCTGTGTGGGACAGGCTGGGACCATTCAAGCCGTAGTAGCTTCTATCATAGAGCCACAGCACGTCCTCGTCTGGCCACAGGTCGCCCGCCGTGGTGTCGAGCGGACGAATCGACCAGGTGCCTGCGCCGCACGGGCCGCTGCAACGGGTGGTCACGACTTCACGCAGGAGTTGGGACTGGTTCGGAAACTGATTCTGGGTTTGAAGGGCAAGCGCCAGTTGATTGCCCACCATTCTGGCATCGAAAAGGCCACTCACGGACTTGACGAAATTGGGAAGCGCCCCCGCTGCGGCGAGCGACGTGGACGACCAGTTGGCGGCAGTCGCGCAATCTGTCGCGCAGGCCTGAACGAGCAGCTCCGCATCCTCTTCGTATCTCAGTTCCACAGGGCGAGACACCAGATACGAGTAAGAATTGCCGCCCTCGGCTGGAACGAAGCGCCAGAAGAGAGGAAGGTTTGCCCCCTCCCGCAGCGTGGCGGGCGCACTCCAGCCCTGGGGTACGGCGCAGTTGCTGTCGCAATACTGGTAATTCAGTCGGTAGGTGCTTGGCCTGCCGCCCTCGCTGCTGATGTACTCCCGCGTGATGAAGTGCGCCCGGCCCCGCGTGTCGATGTCGAGCGACGAGGGCTGCGAACCAGCGGTGAAGCGACCCCGTTGCTCACGAATGAGCGTGGTTTTCCAGGCGGTCGGGTCGGTGCAGCCTGCGTCACAGGCCATCATCCAAAAGGCGGGCCAGGAGAAGTAGTTGTACGGGTTGGCGGGGTCTGCTTCCCAGCGCTCGCCCTGCACCGCCACGCGAGGCCGACCTTGCGGGTCGAGGGCGAACCACTCTGTCACCATGTGCTGCGGCAGCAGCCCTGCGTCGCCTCCAGTTTGGAGTTTGATGTTGTTGCTCTGCCAGCCCGTCGCCACCTCGCAGTTCGCCGCGCAGGTGAAGTAGTTCATGCCGCTTTGAGAGATAAAGTTTCCGTCGTGAGCCGCGATATGCAGTCGGCCATCGGGACCGATTTTGAGAATCGGCTTGCCGTCTGTGCCGCTTGCCGAGAGAACGGCGGTGCTCCACTGCTCCGGCAGTTCGCAGCGGGTGGAGCAGGTCGAATACAGCATCCGCCCATTCAAATCGACATGAGCCAGGTGGCGGCGACCATCCGGCCCCTCCTCCAGATCCTGTGACTCAGAGGCCGACCAGTTGCCATTCTCGTCAGGAATGCGGGTTCGGGAATTCTGTGTCAGGAGCGGCCGAGGGTCGGTGGGCACAGCGTCGAACGCTCCGAAAATCAGGCTGAAGCGGTAAGGCCCTTCACCGGACTCACCCACCGGCACGTTCACGCCAATCGACATGGATTTGGTCGCTCCTGCCGCCAATGCTCCCGCACGCCAGCCCCGGTCGCTGACCTGGGCCACCGTCACCCCCGCAGGCAGGTCGAACTGCAAGTCACGGGTTTGAAGATGCACGAGGGGCGCGGCGCTCAGGTCGGTGACGATGCCCGCGCCCTGGGCCGTTTTGGCCGTTTCAATCAGGTTGAAGGCGGGCGTGGTGCGCGCCCCCGTCGCCGTTTGCGTGCCACGGAAAAAGGTGCCAGCCTCGGTGTAGCCGTTCAGGACGACTGGCACCAGGGTCAAGTCTGTGATGGCACCGCTGCCGCCATTGGTGACCTTGAACGCGGTGACCATGTGGCGGCGGTGGACACTCGCGCCGCGCCGATCACGGCTGTCGTCCAGCACCGATGTCCGCGCCTCCGAGATTTGCAGCCCTCCAACCTCGGTCAGCGCCTGTGCCCGCAGCGACTGCGCGGTCACCTGGCCCCCTTCGACGGTGACCGTCAGTTCATACAGGCCCCGGAAGGTGCCTTGAGCGGATGGTGCTGGCGCAACTGTAGAAGGCCTGTCACCCGATTGCGGGAGCTGAGTGACGTTTCCACAAGCGGCGAGGAGCAGGGCACAGGTCCCAAAAGCGAAAAGGGTAGAACGATGCACAGTGACCTCCCAAGCGTCGAACCAGGGTGTGATGTCTCAGAAACAGCAAGCAACGGGGGTAAAGTGAGATTAGCTTAGCTCGCTGATGTCATGGGCCTGTCTTGGGTTTTGTATGAGGCTGTGAGGCTCGTTATCTCACCCCTGTACCCTGGATGACGGCTGCCCACTCCTGACGGTCAGCCCATTTCGGTAAGGAAGCTCTGGAGCGTGACCGTTCGACCCCTCAATTCCCATTCCCCCCAGCAGGCGTGACCTTTTCCACCGTCAGGCTGACACTGACGGGTTCGAGTGCCTGAGCGCCCGCCG
>JAUNHF010000246.1 GCA_030524065.1 Deinococcus sp. | reverse complement strand
CACCCACACCCGGCCCGCTGTGCCTTTGTGGGCGGCGGCCGTTCGCTGCGGCAAAGATGCACCCAGCTCATGGTCACTGGGGCGGATGGCCCACGCCTCGGCCTGCGCCCAGGCCGGTGGCACCGCCAGTCGCGCCAGCGCCAACTCGCCGCAGCGCTCGGCCGCCGCGCCAAAGAGGTGGGCGGGTTTGTAGCCGCTCAGGGCCAGCGTGCGGGTCGCCCGTACGGTCAGGGCGGGGGCAGTGGCCCGGTCGGACAGCAGGCCACTGGGCAGGTCCAGGGCCAGCACCGGCTCGGCGCTGCCGGGACAGGTGCGGGCATTCAGCGCCCCCACCACGCCGGCCAGCTCGCTGCGCAGCTCGCCGCTTGTGCCAGTGCCCAGCAGGCCGTCGGCCCAGGCTGCGGCTGGGGGCAGGGTCGCCAGCGCCTCAGCCCTCAGCGGCTGCACCTCCACGCCCACCGCCGCCAGCCGCTCGCGGTTGCGCTGGGTCAGCGGGTGAGCGCTCGGCGCGGCCAGCACCCGGACCTCACGGCCCGCTGCGTGCAGATGACGGACTGCGGCCAGGGCGTCGCCCCCATTGGCTCCGGCTCCGGCCAGCACGGCCAGTGGCCCCGGACGGCCGGCTCCCAGGTCCAGCAGGGCCGCCGCCGCTGCCCGGCCAGCCTCCTCCATCGCCAGCTCCAGCAGGCCGGCTGCGTCCAGGCGGGCGTCCAGCGCACGGATACCAGCCGCCGTGAAGATGTATTCGGTCATGGCTGCATTAGACCAGTTGACTCAGGGTCGGCTGCGTGGGACACATCCCGCGCTCCGTAGGCACCCACCACCAGGGGCACAGGCCCAAAAAAGCGCCGGGGAAGGCAGCCAGCTGGCCCTCTTCCCCGGCGCTTGGGCGCAAAGCTTACTTTTCGCCGTAGTCGTCTTCGTCCTGGCCCATGTTGGTGCTGGGCGGGTCGCTGGCGTCCATGGTGTCTTCGACGCCCACATCGTGGCGGTCCATGCCCTGCTCACGGAACTCACCCTGGCCGGCGCGGGCATTTTCGGCGCTGATTTCAGCGTTCAACTCGTCGTTGCGGCCCGGCTCCTCGCTGCGGGTGCGCTGGAACTGAAGGTCCACATTGCTGATGTCCTGTTCGTTCTTGTCGGTCATGCGCCCAGACTAGCGCGGGGCGGCGGCGGCTCGCCCTGAAGAAAACTTAGGGGACACCTCAAACCCACGCCCTTTCAGAACACTGCGGCCCCAGAGGTGCCCGGTCTGTTTCCTGACGTTGCCTGCCCGCCCCTCTCATCCGGCCGTCAGTTTCGCTTCACGCTTGCCACCGCCGGGCGTGGTAGTGGTAGGGCGTGACTATCTTGCAGCTGATCCAGGCGGCCGGGCCCGTCTTTTACGTCATTGTCGCCCTTTCGGTCTATGTGCTATTTCTGACCTTTGCGCGGGCACAGACGCTGTCCCGGCTGGGGCAAGACCCCACGGCCCTGATCGAGCGGGCGCGGGCGATTACGGCCGAGTCGGGGCCTGCGGCGGCGCTGGCCGAGCTGGATTACACCGGGCATGGCTCGCCCGCAGCCAACGTGATGCGGGCCGGGCTGTCACGCGCCGAGCGCGGGCCTCAGGCCGCCGAAGCCGCCATGAATTCGGCGCTGCTGGCCGAAGACAGCCGCATCTACGCTGGCCTGAGCGCCCTGGGCACCGCCGCGCAGATTGCGCCGCTGCTGGGGCTGCTGGGTACCGTGCTTGGGATGGTGCGCTCGTTTCTGGTGTTCTCGGTCAGCGCCAACCCCACCCCAGCCGAGTTAGGCCAGGGCATCAGCGAGGCGCTGATCAACACGGCCGGCGGACTGGTGGTGGCGATCATCGCCTATCTGGCCCGCAACGCCCTGCGCGCCCAGGCCGACCGAATCGCCACCGCCGCCGAGCGGGTGCGCGAAGAAGTGCCAAGCTGGCTGAGCCGCCCGGCCGCGCCGGCCACTTACGCGGCTCCGCCTACCCTCCAGGCCCCACGCAGCGAGCTGCGGCCTGAGGCGCGGAATGCCGAGCCTCTCAAGACCGAGACGGAAACGGTACACATTCCACTGGCCGGAACCGACGGGGCCGCGCGGTGAGCCGCCCCCACCGCCGCCGGCTGCGCGACGACACCCCGGTCACCTTTGACTTTGCGCCGATGGTGGACGTGGTGCTGCTGCTGCTGATCTTTTTCTTTTTGACCAGTTCGCTGCGGGACCAGGCCGGCGACGTGGGCCAGGCCCTGCCGCTGGACCTGCCCCGCGCCAGCATGACCGTGCAGGAAACGCCCGACCTGCCGGTGGTCAGTGTGGATGCGGCCGGCAAGATTTATCTGGCGGGTGAGCCCACCACGCTGGAAGCCCTGGCTGGGCAGCTGCCGCCGCTGGTGGCAGCGTCGGGCGGGCTGGTGGGCCTGCGCGCCGACGAAGGCGGCAACTACGGCACGGTGGTGCAGGTGATGGACACCATCAAGGCGGCGGGCGGCGAGCGGCTGGCGCTGAGCACGGCCGAAACCGCAGCTGGCGGCGGCACCGGAGGAGGCGGGGAGTGACCACCTGGAAACATCAGGAGCAGCAGCGCTCGGAAGATATCCGCGCCGCCGCCCTGAGCCTGCTGGCGCACGCCGGGCTGCTGCTGGGGCTGCTGCTGATCCGGCAAGTGGCCCCGGACCTGTGGAACGCCACAGTAATTACGCCGCCCGCCGCCTCGGTCACCCTTCCGGGCGCCGCCGGCGGCAGCGGCGAGAACAATACGGTCCGCCATCCCAAAGACGCACCGCTGGAAATCGTGGCCCTGGCGCCGGCTGCCCAGAGTGAGCGCTCGGCCGGCGCCCCGGCCGCCGCAGGGGGAGGGGGTCAGCCAGCGGGCGGCGCCGCCCCAGACGAGTTGCCTGGGGCTGCACCTGAATCGGCGGCCAACCCGGCCGCCAGCGCACGCCAGTTGCAGGACCTGCCCCGCTTAGAAAACTTCGGCTCCGGCGCGGGGGGCGAGCCGGGCACGCCAGAGGCGGCAGCTGGAAGCCCCACGCCTACCGGGCGTCCGGCAACCGCTGAAAGTCCAGCGCCGGCCACCCCGCCGCCAGTCATGACGCCACCGGCCACTGGGCAGCCAGCAACCCCGCCGGCCGCGCCAGCGCCTACACCTGAAGCCCCGGTGGTGGTAGCCCGGCCCACACCCGCTGAAACGGCCACCGCTCAGGACCGCCAGGCCCTGGCAACCCAAGTCCCAGCGAACCAA
>JAUNHF010000245.1 GCA_030524065.1 Deinococcus sp. | reverse complement strand
CGCGACCTGCTGACCGCGCTGGACATAGACCCCCGCGCCACCCACGTCATGGCGCACGCGCATGGCGAGTACAGCGCCGCGCTCCCGCTGGACGACTGGCGCCGGGACGACCTGCTGCTGGCCCACACCTACGCAGGCGGGGCGCTGGAAGAAAAACACGGCGGCCCGCTGCGGTTGGTGGCGCCGCACCGCTACTTCTGGAAGTCGGTGAAATGGCTGGAAGGCCTGGAATTCATGGACCGCGACCGCCCCGGCTACTGGGAAGCGCGCGGCTACCATCACCGGGGCGACCCCTGGAGAAGCGAGCGCTGGGACAGCGACTGACCTGCACAATGACTGGCGTGAAAGAAGCAGAGAACAAAGAGCAGCGGGCCGCAAGCGGGGGGCAAGCGGCGGAAGGCCGCACCCCCGAAGGCTATTTCGTGCCCGACGTGCTGCAACGGGGCCTGACGCTGGTGCTGGTGGGCACGGCGCCCAGTCGGCGTTCGGCGCATGAGCGGGCCTACTACGCCCATCCGCAGAACAAGTTCTGGCGCACGCTGCACGCGGTGGGCCTGACCCCCCGGCTGCTGGCCCCCGCCGAGTATCCGCTGCTGCCCAGGTTTGGCATCGGCCTGACCGACGTGGCAAAGCGGCACAGCGGGGTGGACGCCGCCCTGCCTGCCGAAGCCTGGGCCCCGGACGAGCTGCGGGCCAAAGTGCGGCAGTGGCGGCCCCGCATTGTGGCCTTTACGTCCAAGCGCGGCGCGTCCGAGACGCTGGGCTTGCCCACCGGGCGGCTGCCCTATGGACGGCAGGTCATGGACCTTGAAGGCGCGGAGCTGTGGGTGCTGCCCTCAACCAGCCCGCTGGGGCACAATCACTTTTCGCTGGAGCCGTGGCAGCTGCTGGCGCGGCGCGTGGCGGAGCTAAGGGCGACTCCGCCCTCAGACCCGTAGACCTTCTGGCCCTTAAACTGGGAACCATGGCAAACACCAAGACGATGCACATTGACTGGCTGGGCGAACAGCGCTACGTGGGCCGCAGCGAAAACGGGCAGCAGCTGCTGATTGACAACTCGGCCAACAAGGTTGGCGTCTCTCCGATGGACGCCCTGCTGGCCGCGCTGGGCACCTGCACCGCGTACGACGTGGTGGGCATCATGGCCAAGCGCAAGACTCCGCTGAGCAGCTACCGCATTGAGGTGGAGGGTGAGCGGGCGGACGAAACCCCCGCCCGCTACACCCGCATTACCGTGCGGCACATCGCAGGCGGCGAGGGCGTGACGCTGGAGCAGCTGGAAAAGGCCGCGCACCTCAGCCACGAGAAATACTGCTCGGTGGCGGCCAGCCTGAATGCCGAGATTGTGCTGGACGTGCAGCTGGCAGGCGCAGAAGGCTGAGCATTCGCTTCATTCTGGAAGGCGTGAGCGGCACCGGCAAAAGCACGGCGCTGCACGCCTTTTTGCGTTCGCCGGCCTGGACGGACCGGGCCGGTTTGTCCGGTCTGGTGCTGACCGAGCATCACACCGGGCGCACGCTGGAAGCCCTGGCGCAGCCCACTCCCGCCGACTGGTTGGGGGTTCTGGGCCACACGGCAGACTATTTGCGCGTGCTGGGTCGGGCCGAGGCACAGACTGACTGGAACGTACGCAACCGCACCAACCACCAGCTGAGCGCGGTGCTGGAACGGTTCCATCTTTCAGCATTGCTGGCCTGCCCTGAGCTTGTCTGGGAAGAGGTGGCCCCGCTGGACCGCGCTCTGGCAGACTTAGGCTTTGGTCTGTGCGTGCTGACCCTCTCGGAAACGGCGTTGGCCGAACGCCTCAGCGCCGCCGCTGCGCAGCGACACCCAGCTTGGCAGGCCCACGCGCAGACGCTGGGCCACACCGCTGGGGCGCAGGCACGTGCTTTGGCCGAGCAGCAGGGGCGGCTACTTGAACTTGCCGGGCGCTCAGGCCTGCCGCTGCGGGTGATTGCGGTAGACAGTCTGGAGACGGAGGAGATAGCCTCTCGGCTGGTCTAATCCGCAGCACTTATAAGGATGAAAATGCGTCACAGACTTAAATCTAAAGTGCGCCCTATCTGGCTCTTGCCAGTGCCGCTGGCCTGGGCCTGGGCCGTGTTGCCTCCCATCACACTGCGCTGGACCAGACGGGTCAGCCTGCCGTATGTGGAAGGCGGCGAGACCGTCCACCATCAATATGGGTTTCCTTTTGCCAACCGTGGAGATATGGACTGGAGCAGTCACAGTCAGGCTTGGTTCGCTGTGCCGCTGGCCCTGAATGTCCTGTTCTGGCTGGCTGTCTTCGCTGGGTTGGCCTGGCTCCTGAGAAAGTGGTCGCCGCCGCGCTGGATGGTTCGCTTCGCCTGGGTCTGGGCAGCGTGGGCAGCGCTAGGTTTATGGGGCAGCCTCATGCTGGACGGTAGATTCATCTCTCCGCCGCCTGTGCTGGAGGAGCAAGGCTACACCGTCTGTGTTTTCTTCCGACCCTGCTAGAGGTTTACTTATCCCAGCGCGTCTGCACGCCGCCGGCCCTCAGCAGCTCCAGCGTCTGCCCCAGCGGCAGGCCCACCACGCCCGAATAATCGCCGTCTATTCCCTTTACAAGTGCCATGCCCAGACCCTGAATGCCGTAGCCGCCCGCTTTGTCCAGTCCCTCACCGCTGGCCGCGTAGTGGGCGATTTCGGCGGGGGAGAGGGCGCGGAAGGTCACGGCAGTGGTTTCGGAGGCGCTCAAGGTTTGCCCGCCTGCGATCAGGCATAGCCCCGTGGTGACTGTATGTGTTTTGCCGCTCAGCAGCGCTACAAATTCACGGTTCTCGGCTTCATCCGCCGGTTTGCCGAGCAGGGTGCCTTCCAGGGCCACCACCGTATCGGCGCCCAGGACCGTGCGGCCAGGGTGGGCGGCGGCCACTGCCTCAGCTTTGCGCTGGGCCAGTTCTGCCGCCAGGCGCACGGGGTCGGTGGCGGCGCTGGATTCGTCCACGTCGCTCACCACAACTTCAAAACTGTCCAGCAGGTGCGCCAGCAGTTCACGGCGGCGCGGGCTGCCTGAGGCGAGGAGGAGCAGACTGGCGGGCTGAGTGGTGCGGAGCGCGTTCATACCTACAAGGGTAAAGCCGGGCACCTGCTCCCGCGTCCTGGCCGCCCATGCCCCGCTGCCCAGTTTCTGCTTCCTAGAGCATTTGACATAAGAATATTCCAAGATAGGCGTGCGTCATCCAGCCGGAAATGTCTTGTGTGGTCACTGCTGAAAGCGC
>JAUNHF010000244.1 GCA_030524065.1 Deinococcus sp. | reverse complement strand
CGACATGCTGACCTTTACCCCCGACGGCAAGACCATCCTGGTCGCCAACGAGGGCGAGCCGAACGCGGATTACAGCGTGGACCCGGCTGGCAGCGTGAGCATCATTGACGTAAAGCAGGCGCTGGCCCGCCGCTAAGCAGTCAATGGTAAGAACGGGGGACCGGGACCGGGTACGCCATTTGACCGATGTGGGGCGGGAAGCGGTCCCCTAGCCTGAGGCATCATGCCCCCGTCTCCCTCTTCTGTGCCCGCCGTGTTGTCCGCGCCGCCCCTTCAGGCGCTGCGGCCCCTGGACGATCATTCACTGAGTTGTCGGTCGCTGAGTTGTCAGTCACTGGCCTATCAGACGGACCTGGCCGTGCTGGCCCATCAGGGCGCCATGTACGGGCGGCGCAGCGGCCACCTGGCGGTCCATACGCCGGGCCACCCGCACTTCTGGTGGGGCAATTTTTTGCTGCTGCCGGAGCTGGGCGCCGGGGTGCCTGCCGGAGAGTGGGTGGCCCGCTTCGCCGCCGAGTTTCCGCAGGCGCGGCACTGCACGCTTGGGCTGGATACGCCAGAGGCACCTGACCCGCAGCAAGTGGCCGCCTTTACGGCCCTGGGCTTTGGCCTCATCCGGTCCAGCGTGCTGACGGCCCAGCGGACCGTGCCCCACCGCCGCCCGCCGCCCAGCGCTCTGTTGCCGGCCCTGGAGCTGCGGCCCCTGCACAGTGGCGACGACTGGCACCAGGCGCTCAACTTGCAGCTGGCGCTGAATGCCGCCGGGGAAGCGCGGACCGCCAATCATCTGCCTTTCGTGACGCACGGGCTGGGATTGCTGCGCCGCGCACAGCAACGCGGCGCCGGGGCGCTGTGGGGGGCGTTTGTGGGCCGGCAGCTGCGGGCTTCGCTGGGCATTTACCGGGCCGGCGAGCACGGCGGCAAGCCCCTGGCCCGCTACCAGAACGTGGGAACACATCCGGATTGGCGCTCGCGGGGGCTGGCCGGCGGTCTGGTGCATGCGGCGGGCGAGTGGGCGCGGCGTGAGCTGGGCGCACACACGCTGGTGATCGTGGCCGACCCGGACCACCACGCGCAGGCACTGTACGAGCGGTTGGGGTTCAGTGTGCACCAAGACTGCTGGGGCCTGGAGCGGCCACCTGACCCGGCCTGAACCCAGGCCCGAGCTGAGCCTGAGCCTTGCGCGCAGCATGGGAGAACCCCCGGCCCGCCAGTAACCCGCTTTGGCTGCTTGGGCCACCTGCCTGGCGACATCAACCACCGCAGCGGCCACACGGTTGTCTTGGTGCCGTGGGTCAGCCTGCTGGGGCTTAGCCTGGGCCTGCTATTGCTGGGGCGCCTTGCTACCAATGTGCCGCCCACCGGCTGGAAAATGAGCAGCGGGCCGGGAAAATGTCGCGCCGGCTGCTGGGCTGCCCGCCTGCATCGCCTACACTGTGGGCATGTCCGACCAGATGATTACCATGTACACCACCAGCTGGTGCCCCGACTGCATGATTGCCAAAAAGGCCCTGACCGCCAAAGGCATTCCTTTTACCGAAGTGAACATTGAGCAAGACGAAAATGCCGCCGAGCGCGTGATGCAGATCAACGGAGGCAAGCGCAGCGTGCCCACCCTGGTTCACGGCGATGTGGCCCACAGCCTCAGTGGCTTCCGGCCCCAGAAGCTGGACGCTTTCCTGGCCGAAGCCGGCCTCTAAGCGCTGCAAGTCACCAAAAGGGCCTCCGCCCAGGCAACTGGCGGGGGCCCTTTTGGTGACTTGCCCGGAGCAGCGTGTATGTTCCGTCATTCCCGCTGGCCCTGGCAGAATCGCCTTGACGCGACTCTGAGGCGCAGCTCAGATAAAACTGCCCAGGTTCAGCGGCACGCTGTAGCCACACTCGCGCTGCTCGTTCATAAAGTGCAGATTCACCTGCCCGGCTGGGTCAAAGCGCAGGCCGGTCTGCCCTTCAGCGGGGCTGGCATCAAAGTAGTACACCACCGTGCCCGACCACAGGCCGTCGGCGCCCTGCTTCCAGTCGGCCACATAGCTCTGGCGCACCGGCTCCAGCAGGGTTTCGCCGGATTTCAGGCCAGCGCGGTAGGCGCGGCGCATCTCTTCGTTGGCGGCGCCACTCACCTTGATGTCCACCCGCAGCAGGTTGTCGGCCATCCGCCCGGCGCGGGCCTGCTCGGACAGCACGTCGCTGGCTTTGAGGTTCAGCCACTGCTTGTTGGCCTTGACGGCCTGCCAGTACACGCTGTCGGCCTGCCCGCTGGCGGTCACGCTCTGCATGCGGCTGCCCCCGGCAAAGTTGCCCGGCTCAGCTTGCCAGCTGCTCAGGCAGGTGTCCGGCCCGGCGAACTGGGTCACGGCCCCGGGCACCTTGAAAGCGCCGTTTTCTACGGACAGATTCACGGTCTGGAAGGTGGGCTTGGGGTCCGTCACCGGGCGCTGGAAGGCCGTGTCAATCACTTTCTGTGCGGTGGGTTCGTCCAGCGCGGGGCTCCAGGCCAGTGCGGCGGGGGCGAGCAGAGGCAGGGTAAGCAGGGTCAGTACAAAGTGGCGCATAAAAAATTCCTCCTGAAGCGGGTATAGGGTTTGAACCAGCGGTGCAAAGTGATGTCTAGAGATAGCAGCCGAAGCTGAAGTGAAGCTGAAAACTTAGGGGCACGGCGCCGGAGGCCGGCACGGAGACCTAGTACAAGTAGGCCAGTTGGCATTCCGAGTTCACCGCCTGGAACTGTGCGGCGCCCGCTGGGCCGAGCTGCGCCGAGCTGAGAATCTCGCGCGCGGTGGCGTCGGGGTTGCGGGCCAGTGCAGCGGCCTTGATGACGGTGTACTTGCCGAACGCCGCCGCAATCTCGCCTTCGGAGCGGAAGTAGTTGAGCAGGCCCTCGTTCGCCAGCTGACCGTCCACGTTGGCGGCCTGCTGGGCGGTGGGCCACAGCCGCTCGCCGCCAGGACCGTAGATGTAGCTGAACTGGTCGCGCTGAAAGGCACCCAGGCCGCGCACATCTACCACCACGGTGCAGATTTCACCCCCGCGTCCGCTGGTCTGGTCCAAGTCATTGCCGGCTGCGGACACCGGCGTTTCCGGCGCGGCGGGAGGTGCGGGGAGAGGCGGCAGACCCACTGGGGCCGGGGCCTCGATGCCGGGGCGCTCTTCGGCGGGGGCCGCCGCCTCCTGTGGACTGGTGCTGGGGCCTCCACTGCTGGGAACTGGGCCAGCGGCCTGTTCAGCGGGGCCTTCTGCGCCACCC
>JAUNHF010000005.1 GCA_030524065.1 Deinococcus sp. | reverse complement strand
CCAGCCTTTTTACCCGCCAGGAGCGCCTTTAGACGAAGTTGTCACCTACTGAGCTTCGCGCGGCGTCCTGGTGCGGGCGACTCACTTCTGAAGGCCCGCTGCCCTGAAAGAAGCCTGTTAGAGCATGACCGTCAGGCTAAATGCAATGAGAAGTCTGAAGCCTGCTCTCTGGCCTGGGAGGCTGGAACTGCGAAATGTGCTTCAGGTTTCAAGTTGCTTATGGTGGGCTTGGCCTGTACTGGGTCTGAATCCGGCCGCACCTCTCCGGGCGGCACCGGGTGGCCGCTTTCTCTCTCCTCCGAAAGGGACCAAATCACATGGACAATATCTCCCCACTGGCCAAAACCCTCGCCGAATCTAACGGCATTGACTGGCGCGCGATTCAGGGCAGCGGCGCTGGCGGTCAGATCGTCGAGCAGGACATCATCAACTACCTGACCCGCGTGATGAGCGGCGAGGAAGAGCCGCCCGCCACCCCGGTGGACCTGCCCCCGCCCGATTGGACCGGCGAAGAGCTGCCCGCCGGCATGAGCGCCGAGATGCTCAGCCAGGCCGGCGTGGAGTCGGACATCGCGGCGCTGGTGAATCAGGCCCCGCTGGCGCAGGCACCCGCAGGCCAGGCAGCGGCCGCTTACGGCCTGTCCTCCGGCCAGGGCGACCAGCTGGAAGAAGACGAGTTCGAGCTCGACCTGGAAGACGAGGCTGCCGAAGCTGCCCCGGCTCCCACGCCACAGGCAGAAGTCGCTGCGGCGACTGGCTTCACTCCAGCGCCGGCTCCTACGCCCGCAGCCCCCGCCGCCAGTGGTGGTCTGGGCGGCTTGCTGTCGCAGCTGTACCAGGCGCCCGCAGCTCAGCCCTCCACCACGCCGGCCCCCGAACCTCAGACCCCCGTAGCTTCTGCCCCGGCTGCCGCCTACGGCCAGCCCTCCGGCTTCTCTGCTGGCTATGGTCGCAGCAGCGCCGGCAGCGAGCAGGTTACGCCAGCAGCGGCTCCGGAAGCGGCCGAGCCAGCCTACGCTCAGGCCGAGGCCACCCAGCCCACCGTGTCGGACGCGCCTCCCTTCACCGATGAACAGGACGCCGCTCCTGTGGAGCAGGTGGCCGCAGTGAACGAGGGTGCAGTTGATGAGGACGTGGCTGCTCCGGCCACCCAAGGTGCAGAGACTGAAGGTGCAGTGGCCGAAGTGGCAGAGACCGCGGCGCTGGAAACGGCGCCCGCGCCGCAGGCCCCGGCGGAGCCTGAGCGGCAGCCCGAGCCGGAAGTCCAGCCTCAGCCTGCTGCGGCCGCCGTCCAGGCTGCCCCAGCAGGTCGCCCCGAGCAGGCCGTCTGGTTCGGTGTGTACCTGCGCCGAGACGCCGATGTGCAGGCCGCCGCCAGTCTGCGCGAGCAGCTGAATGCCGCGCTGGGCCAAGACGTGCCGCTCTCGCTGCTGGTGGCCCGCGCCGCACAGCAACATGCCGGCCTGCTGAACCTGAACGCCGTGGCAATTCAGGACGTGCACTCGCAGCGTGCCCGCTCGGTGGGCGACAGTGGTGCCAGCCTGCGCGACGCCCTGAGCGCCCTGGACCGCGATCACGGCGGCCAGCCCGACCTGCTGGTGGTCAACGCTGGCACCTTTGAGCTGGACGAGCTGCACTACCCCGGCACCGTGACCCTGTCGCTGGGCCGCGTGGTGGATGGCCGCGCCGCCCTGAGCCTGAACGGCGAAGTGGACACCGCCCAGGCTGCCGAGTTCCTGGCCGCTGTGGCCGGCAGCCTGGAAGCTCCGGTCGCCCTGATCATCTGAGAGCGTCTCCCCGGCCGCTGACCTTGGCCGGGGCAGGTTTCACCTATACTTGGGCACGGTGTCACGCGCCGTGCTTTTTTTTGGCTCAGGCCTGGGCTGCATGTGGCCTGCGTGACCGCAGAAAGACGCCAGGCGAGATTCGCCGGCCTTCTGCCAAGAACAAGAGGAGGGCTGAAATGCCTGGAATTGCAATTATTGGAGCCCAGTGGGGCGACGAAGGCAAGGGAAAGATCACCGATTTCCTGGCGCCTGAAGCTGGCTATGTGGTTCGCTATCAGGGTGGCGCCAACGCCGGCCATACCGTGACCGCCAAAGGTCAGACCTTCAAGCTGAACCTGCTGCCCAGCGGCGTGTTGCACGCAGGCACGGTCAGCGTGCTGGGCGACGGCATGGTGATTGACCCGGACAAGTTCATAGAAGAGCGCCAGAGCCTGATCGCCGGCGGCCTGAACCCGGAGCTGCGGATTTCCGACCGCGCCCATCTGGTGCTGCCGCACCACAAGTACGTGGATGGCCGCAAGGATTTCGTGGGCACCACCGGCAAGGGTATTGGCCCAGCCTACGCGGACCGCGCCCGCCGCGTGGGCCTGCGCTTTGGCGACCTGGCCGACGACAGCGTGCTGCGCGAGCGCCTGGAGCGGTTGCTGGAAGCCAAGCCCAACTCCACCCGCGAAGCCGGCTGGGACAGTGTGGCGACCGCTTTTGAAGCGATGCAGCCCATCCGTGAGGCGCTGCTGCCCTTTATTGAAGACACCGGCTCGCTGCTGCGCAGCGCCATCCGCCAAGGCGAGAATGTGCTGTTTGAGGGTGCTCAGGCCACACTGCTGGACCTGAACTACGGCACCTATCCCTTCGTGACCAGCTCTCACCCCACCGTGGGCGGCGTGCTGGTCGGCGCCGGTGTGAGCCACAAGGCGCTGAACCGCGTGTATGGGGTCGCCAAGGCCTTTAATACCCGCGTAGGCCATGGCCCCTTTGTCACCGAAGTCTTCAGCGACGAGGAGATTTTGCGTCTGCGCGGCGACGGCTCCAACCCCTGGGACGAGTTCGGCACCACCACGGGCCGCCCCCGCCGGGTCGGTTGGCTGGACTTGGAACTGCTGAAATATGCGGTAGAAGTCAACGGCCTGGACGGCCTGGTCATCAACAAGATGGACATTCTGTCGGGCCTGGACACGGTGCCAGTGTGCGTGGGCTACGGCAGCGAAGGCCAGCCGATCATGCGGCAGATGAAGGGCTGGGCCAGCACCGAAGGCGCCGAGAGCCGCGCCGACCTCCCCAAAGAAGCCCAGGCCTACCTTGACCTGATTGAGGAAGTGACCGGCTGCCCAGTGGTGATCTTTTCGTGCGGCCCTGCCCGCGAGCAGACCTACGGCGCTGTGAGCTGGGGCTGAGGAAGGGCGGCTGAGTTGACCACCCCACCCCCCACTCCCCCGGAGCAGACCGAGAAGACACGGAAAACCGGCCCGGCCCCGGTGCCGAGCGCAGCCAGTGAAGCCGGTGAAGCCAGAGAATTGGAAGTTCCGGGGCTGGCCGACTTGACCCAGGGCTGGCTCACAGCCATCGGGGAAGACCCGGGCCGCGAGGGACTGGCGCGCACTCCGCACCGGGTTGCCAAAGCCTGGGCCTACATGACCGAGGGCTACGGGCAGACGCTGGAGCAGGTCGTGGGCCAGGGCGTCTTCGCCGCCGAAGGCAGCGAGATGGTGATCGTCAAGGACATTGAGTTCTATTCGATGTGCGAGCACCACATGCTGCCCTTTTATGGCCGCGCCCATGTCGCCTATATCCCAGACAGCAAGATTCTGGGCCTGAGTAAGTTCGCCCGGATCGTGGACCTCTACTCGCGCCGCTTGCAGGTGCAGGAGCGGATTACCACCCAGGTGGCCGAAGCGGTCGAGGAACTGCTGGAGCCCAAGGGCGTGGCTGTCCTGATGGAAGGCGTGCACCTGTGTATGGCGATGCGCGGCGTGCAAAAGCAGAATTCGAGCACCACCACCTCGGCCATGCGTGGTCTGTTCCGCACCGACCCCCGCACCCGCGCCGAGTTCATGAGCGCAGTGCAGGGCACGCTCCGAAGCCGCTAGAAGTCTGCCGACCCAAGTAAATCGCAGCCCAAACGAAATAAGGCCCCGGTGCAGTGAGTTCCCGGGGCCTGACTGACTGCGCGGACGCGGCGCTACCGCACGCGGACGCGCAGGGTCATTTTGTGGGTCTGGCCGGCGGCCAGGGTGCCCACGTTCCAGCGGACATTGGTGTATTCACTGGGCTGAACCTGCACGCGGCGGGTCACGGCTTTGCCGTTTTCGGTCACGGTCACGTTCCTGAACAGCGGCGCTTTGCCAAAGGTTTTGCCGCCGTCAAAGGAATACTCGGTGACCACGTTGCCGGTGCCGCCCGACGAAGCCACGAACACGGTGCCGGCCGGCACGGGCAGGCTGGGGCGCACGTTGGTCAGCGGGGTGCGGGACACGTTTTTGGCGTCCAGGTCGTACTGAATCATGTCGCCGGGGCGCACGCGGCTGGCATCGGGGTTCAGGCGCTCGGCGACCTCACCGCCCGCGCCGCGCACGCTGGTGACCAGAAAATCGTTTAGGACCAGCTGAACGGGGTTGGGCTGGGTCTGGACTTGCCGGGCGGCGGTGGTTGCCGGAGCGGCTGTGCCCTGTGCCAGGGCCGGGGCAATGCCGAGGCCCAGCAGCAGTGCGGGGATAAGCAGGAATTTTTTCATGGATAACCTCTGAGATACGCGGGTGAAAGCACCGGAAAAGATGCATCAGACAGACAACTTCTGAGCAGCCAGTGTAGGCGAGCGCGACTTACGAGATACTGACCTGACCCGGGACCCGGCCATTCCACGCACTTTTCATCAAGGGGCGCTTCTGGTGTCCAGTGCTTAGGCCGCTGTCACAAAGGCTGGCGCCCGCAACTGGCATGATGGCAGGCAAGTCCACGCCAGCCACAGGGACGCAGCCACACAGAAGACCAGCCGGGCAAAGTGGTGCCGGCCGCCGGCAAGAAGGGGAGAACCAAGCATGATTACAGGCAAAACGACCCGTTACAGCCGCTTTGAGGGCGAACTGGACTCCCTGGAAGCCAGCGAACTGATGCAGATGATCCAAGAAGCCCTGCTGGGCCAGGGATTTAACGATCCCTATGACCCCGACCCAAATGCCCGCCCCAGCATGGACGACCTGTTCGACGCGATTCTCGAAGCGCTGGCCGAGCGGAACATGATTCCCGAAGACCAGCTGCTGGAAGCGTTGCAGGCCGACGACATCAGCCAGACCAGAATCGGGCAGCAGATCGAGCGCCTGATGGACCGCCTTCAGGAAGAAGGCTTTATCCGCAAAGAGTTTGGTGGTGACGGCGAAGAGGGTCAGGGCAGCGCGGGCAATCCCGGCGAAGCCACCTTCCAGCTGACCGACAAAAGCATTGACTTCCTGGGCTATAAATCGCTGCGTGACCTGATGGGCGGCGTGGGGCACTCGGGCGCCGGGTCGCACGATACCCGCGACTACGCCAGCGGCATTGAAATGTCCGGCGAGCTGAAGAACTACGAGTTCGGGGACACGCTGAACCTGGATACCACCGCCACGCTCGGCAACGTGATGGGCAAGGGCTTTGAGAACCTGGAAGAAGGCGACTTGGTGATTCGCCAGGCCGAGTACCATTCGTCGGCGGCCACGGTGGTGATGCTGGACTGCTCGCACTCCATGATTCTGTACGGCGAGGACCGCTTCACGCCCGCCAAGCAGGTGGCGCTGGCGCTGGCGCACCTGATTCGCACCCAGTACGCGGGCGATACGGTCAAGTTCGTGCTGTTTCACGACTCGGCTGAGGAAGTGCCGATTGCCAAGTTGGCCCAGGCCCAGATTGGGCCGTATCACACCAACACGGCGGGCGGGCTGCGGTTGGCCCAGCAGCTGCTCAAGCGCGAGAACAAGGACATGAAGCAGATCGTGATGATCACTGACGGCAAACCTTCGGCGCTGACCTTGCCCGATGGCCGCATCTACAAAAACCCGTATGGCCTGGACCCCTACGTGATGGGCGCCACCCTGCGCGAAGTCGCCAACTGCCGCCGCAGCGGGATTCAGGTGAACACCTTTATGCTGGCCCAGGACCCCGACCTGCTGGCCTTCGTGCGCCGGGTGGCCGAGATGACGCGCGGCAAGGCGTACTTCACCACGCCGCAGAATATCGGCCAGTACGTGCTGATGGACTTTGTGGCAAACAAGACCAAGCTGGTGAACTAGGTCTGGCAGTGGCCTGGGCTTGACCCTGCCCCTGGGAGGCAGGTTTAGGCTGCGGCCATGCAACCAAGTGAAGCGGCCCGCCGCGCCGGAATTGGCCTCAAGGCCCTGCGCTACTACGAGGCGCAGGGCCTGGTCGTGCCGGCACGCCTCCCCAACGGCTACCGGGACTACTCTGACCAAGACGTTGCACTGTGCCGGCAGGTGGCGCAGCTCAGAGTTTTGGGCCTGAGCACCGAGCAGGCCCGGCCCTTTGTGGAGTGTCTGCGCCAGGGGCACCAGCACGGGGACGATTGCCCGGAGTCGCTGGCCGCCTACCAAGCCGAAATTGCCCGGCTGGACGCCCTGATGCTGGCGCTGGAAACTCAGCGCGACGAACTCCAAGCGCGCCTCTACCACGCAGGTCGCCGGGGCTTTCCCAAGGTTCAGGCGGTGGCTGCGCCGACCTACGGCTTGCCGCAGGGGCTGCCCGCGCCGCAGGACGATGGCCGCGCCGCCCACCTGACAGGGCTGGAGATGCCCGCACTCACCTTGACCGCCCATGACGGCTCTGAAGTGAATGTGGGGGCGTTGGCGGAACCGGGGTACACGGTGCTGTTCGTCTATCCCACCACGGGAGTGCCGGGGCAGGACCTGCCGCAGGGCTGGAACGAGATTCCGGGCGCACGCGGCTGCACGCCCGAAGCCTGCTCCTTCCGTGATCTGTTGGTGGACCTGCAGAATGCGGGCGCGGCGGCGGTGCTGGGCCTCTCGCACCAGGGCCACGCTTATCAGGCGGAGCTGGCCGCCCGGCTTCGCCTGCCTTACCCTTTGCTGTCTGACCCGCACATGCAGCTGGGCGCGGCCCTCCGATTGCCCACCTTCGAGGTTCAGGGTGAACGCTACTACCAGCGCCTGACCCTGATGATCCGCGCAGGCCGCATTGAGCACGTCTTTTATCCCATTTTCCCACCCAACGAGCACGCCGAGCAGGTACTGGCATGGCTAAAGGCGCAGCGAGGGTAAGGCGCGACTTGGACTTTTTGGCCCTGCGGCCCTTAAACTTTTAAGCCGAATGCAAGGCGCACCCACCTCTACCCCTCATAAGCTGTTTGCGCCCGTTGTGAAGGCTGCCGGGCAGGCCATCGGCGATTACCGCATGATTGAAGGTGGCGATAAGGTCATGGTGTGCCTGTCGGGCGGCAAAGACAGCTACACGCTGCTGGACGTGCTGCTGCACCTGCAAAAGCGGGCACCAGTGCGCTTTGAGGTGGTGGCGGTCAACCTCGACCAGGGACAGCCGGGCTTTCCCAAGGATGTGCTGCTGCGCTACCTGAGCGAGTTGGGCGTGCCCTTTGATATCCTCACCGAAGACACCTACAGCGTGGTCAAGGAAAAAATTCCCGAGGGCAAGACCACCTGTAGCCTGTGCAGCCGCTTGCGCCGGGGCATCCTCTACCGCCATGCCCGCGAAATCGGCGCGACCAAAGTGGCCCTGGGCCACCACCGCGACGACATCTTAGAAACCCTGTTTATGAACATGTTCTTTGGGGCGCGCCTCAAGGCCATGTCGCCCAAGCTGCAAAGCGATGATGGCACCAACGTGGTGATTCGCCCGCTGGCCTACGTCCCCGAAAGCCAAATTATCAGCTACGCCGCCGCCAAAGGCTTTCCTATCATTCCCTGCAACCTGTGTGGCAGCCAGCCCAACTTGCAGCGCAAAGTGGTGGGCGAGATGCTCGAAGGCTGGGAGCGTGAGCATCCGGGCCGCCTGAATAATATTTTGCGCTCGCTCACCCGCGTCACCCCCAGCCACCTGCTCGACGCGGAGCTGTACGACTTTGCGGGCCTGAGCGTGCAGCCGCCCGAGGGCGACAAAGGCTTTGATGCCGAGGAGTACCCGGAGCGCGAATTTCTGAGCGGGCTGAGCGAATTGCAGATGCTGGGCTGAGGTTTGGAAGACAGCGTTGTTATGGGATGGTCAGCACCGAGAACAGGCTGAGCGCAACCAGTGTCAGAAGCAGCAGCTTGAGAAATGCTCTGACTCCGAAGCTAAGGGTGCGGCGGAAAGCCAAATATATGGTGAGCACCAGGGCCGCCGCTGCAACCGTCAAGTTCGACTATAGATAAGCGTGGGACAGGGTATAGGACATTCGGTGAATCAGTTCGTCTGGCATCTGCGCTCCTGGGAGGGGATGAATTGTCAGGTAGACCCTCGCTTCTCTTTGGCCCCCCTTACATTCTGGCAAGTTCGTGCCCGCGCTGAGCCGCTACACTGTTCCCATGTCACAACCCAAAAACCTCAGTCTGGAGCTGAAGGAACTGGTCGCCCAGATGCAGGCGCGGCGCACGCACGTAGAGCAGGGCGGCGGCCCGGAGCGGCAGGCCAAGCAGAAGCAGGGCGGCAAAATGACGGCCCGCGAGCGCATTGCCTATCTGCTGGACGAGGGCAGCTTTCTGGAGATGTCTACCTTTGTGGAGCACGGCCGCAACCGCTTGATGGACGGTGTAGAAGCTCCCGGCGAAGGTGTGGTGACAGGGAGAGGGACCATCGGCGGGCGGCAGGTGTTCGTGTTCAGTCAGGACTTCACCGTGCTGGGCGGGTCGCTGGGCAAGATGAACGCTGCCAAAGTGGTCAAGGTGATGGACCTGGCCGCCAAGACCGGCTGCCCGGTGATTGGTCTGAACGATTCGGCGGGGGCGCGGATTCAAGAAGGGGTAGACAGTCTCAGCGGCTACGGCGAGATCTTTTACCGCAACGCCATCTATTCCGGTGTGGTGCCGCAAATCAGCGCCATTCTGGGGCCGTGCGCGGGCGGCGCGGTGTACAGCCCGGCCCTGACCGATTTCATCCTGATGAGCAAGGGCAGCTCGTACATGTTCATCACGGGTCCGGAAGTGATCAAGTCGGTGACGCGTGAGGACGTGACGTTCGACCAATTGGGCGGCAGCAGCGTGCATGGCCGCAAGTCGGGCGTGGCTCACCTGGCCCTCGAAGGCGACGCCGCTGTGCTGGACGGCATCAAGGCGCTGCTGGCCTACCTGCCGCAAAACGCCCGCGAGCAGGCCCCCCGCGCCGAGGTGACGGACCCGCCTGAGCGCCAGACGCCCGAACTACTGGAGATGGTCACGCCCGACCAGACCCGGCCCTACGCCATGCACGGCGTGATTGAGACGCTGGTGGACCGGGGCAGCTTTCTGGAAATCCAGCCCGACTGGGCCAAAAACATCATCGTGGGCTTTGCGCGGCTGAACGGCGAGAGCGTGGGCATCGTCGCCAACAACCCTAAAGTCATGGCCGGGTCGCTGAACATTGACGCCTCCGACAAGGCGGCCCGCTTTATCCGCACCTGTGACTGCTACAACATCCCTATCCTGACGCTGGTGGACGTGACCGGTTTTCTGCCCGGCGTGGGTCAGGAGCACGCGGGCATCATTCGGCACGGGGCCAAGATGCTGTACGCCTACGCCGAGGCGACGGTGCCCAAAATCACCCTGATCACCCGCAAGAGCTACGGCGGCGCTTACCTTGCCATGAACAGCCGCGACATGGGCGCCGACGTGGTGTACGCCTGGCCCACCGCTGCCGTGGCCGTGATGGGCGCCGAAGGTGCGGCCAACATCGTGTACCGCCGCGAAATCCAGAACTCGGAGAATCCTGAAGCCACCCGCGCTGAGAAAATCCGCGACTACAAAGAAGCCTTTGACAACCCCTACGTGGCCGCTGGCAAAGGCTACATCGACGACGTGATTCCAATGGAGACCACGCGGGCGCAACTGATTCAGACCTTTGCCATGCTGCGGGGCAAGGAGGAGCAGCGGCCTTTTCGCAAGCACGGCAACATCCCGCTCTGATCCTGGCTTAGTGCTGAAGGTCTCCTGAAGTCCCCGCATGAATGCTCCCGCAAAAGGGATAAACATTCATGCGGTGATGCGCTGTGGAATCCCATACTGCGCCGCAGGAAACTCGGGGAAGACGGCCGTTAGGAGCTTTCTTTGCCTCCCTATATTCGCTTATCTTTATGCAAATTCTGAGGCAATTTCTCCGCTGACAACGCGTTTTGGGAGAGAGAGCTGACAAACGGCTGACATACCCTGCCTAGACTCGCCGCATGAACTTGCCCCGTAAAACCTGGCTGATGGCCTTGCCGCTGACTGCTCTGCTGTTTGCCTGCACCGAGCAGAGCACCACCCAGACCACCACCGATGGCAGCACCACCACCACGACCACCAGCGAAAGCACCGGCGTGGACACCAGCGGCGCTGCCAGTGCTGCTGGCGAGACGGTCAGCGCCGCTGCCGCCTCGGCCAGCCAGGCTGTGGACGCTGCCGCGACGGGCGCTGGCGCCGCCCTGGGCATGAACGCTCCCAAGGCCCCCCACGCCGACGGCACCCTGACCGGCGCAGGCGCCTCTTTCCCCTACCCCCTGTACTCCAAAATGTTTGACGAGTACGCCAAGGAAACCGGCGTCAGCGTGAACTACCAGTCGGTAGGTTCGGGCACCGGCCAGAAGCAGATCATCGCTCAAACTGTGGACTTCGGCGCCAGCGACAACGCCATGGATGACGAGAAGTTGGCCAGCGCTCCAGGCGAAATCGCCCACATCCCCATGGCCCTGGGAGCCGTGACGGCCACCTACAATGTTCCTGGCCTGGACCCCAGCACCGAACTGAAGATGACCGGTCCTGTGCTGGCCGACATTTACCTAGGCAAGATCAAGACCTGGAACGACCCTGCCCTGACCGCCATCAACGAGGGCGTGGAGCTGCCCGCGCTGCCCATCACCGTGGCCCGCCGCTCGGACTCCTCGGGCACCACCGCCGTGTTCACCGATTACCTGAGCAAGGTCAGCCCTGAGTTCAAGGAAAAGGTTGGCAGCGCCAACTCGGTGAACTGGACTGTGGGCAGCGCCGCCAAAGGCAATGACGGCGTGGCTGGCCTGGTGCAGAACACTCCCGGCACTATCGGCTACATCGAAGAAGCCTACGCCACGCAGAACAACCTGCCGATGATGGCAATTGAGAACGCTGCGGGCGAGTTCGTCAAGCCCAACCTGGAAGGCGTGATCGCCGCCGCCGCCGCTTCCGAACTGCCCGAAGACATGCGCGGCAGCGTGACCAACGCGGAAGGTACCGGTGTTTACCCGATGGCGTCCTACACCTACTTGCTGGCCTACCCCGAGCAGAACTACGCCGGACGTGACAAGGCCCAGGCTGAGCGCCTCCAGCACCTGTTGCAGTGGATGCTGACCACCGGTCAGGGCTACCATGAAGACCTCAGCTACGCCAAGCTGCCCGACAACGTGCGTGACCGCGCTCTGGAAATCGTCAACAGTATGACCTTCGATGGTCAGCCGATGAACGCAATGCAGTAAACCCTAAGCGGGGCGGCCGGGGAAGAGCAGCGATTTGCTCTTCCCCGGTTTCTGTGGTCCTGGCTTCCGCTTTCTGGCCACCGCTGCTTTTCGGGCGCAGCAGGGCGGTCATGGGGGTTCAGGGGCCGTCCCGTGGGGGAGGGGGCCGAGGCAAAAAAAACTCCCTCCACTGGAGAGGGAGCTGGGATGGAGGCCCGGTAAGGCGTACACCGGTACGCCAGTGCCTTAGGGCCTCAGGGCTTCAGGGTTAGGGGTACAGACCGCGCAGGGCACGGGCTTCCAGCACGCGGGTGCAGGCCACGATATAGGCGGCAGTACGCAGGGTCACGCCATGGCGCTCTTTGACGTCCCACAGGCTGAGGAACGCGTCGGTCATGATGCGGTCCAGGCGCTGGTTGATCTCGTCTTCGGTCCAGAAGAACGAGCTGAAGTCCTGCACCCACTCAAAGTAACTGACGGTCACGCCCCCGGCGTTCGCCAGCACGTCGGGCACCACGGTCACGCCGCGCCCGGCCAGGATGTCGTCGGCAGCAGGGATGGTGGGGCCGTTGGCGCCCTCCACGATCAGCCGCGCCTTGATGCTGTCGGCGTTGGCTTCGGTAATCTGCTTTTCCAGCGCCGCGGGAATCAGCACGTCGCAGTCCACGGTCCAGAATTCGTCGCGGCTCAGCTCGTCGGTGCCGGGCAGGTCAGTGATCTTGCCGGTCGCCGCCAGGTGCTCCATCGCCTTGTAGGGGTCAATGCCCGCCGCGCTGTACACGGTGCCGGTCACGTCCTGAATCGCCACCACTTTGGCGCCATGATCGTGGAAAATGCGGGCAGCAGCGTTGCCCACGTTGCCGAAGCCCTGCACTGCCACGCGCGCGCCTTCCATGCTGATGCCCAGCTTCTTCATGGCCTCAGCCCCGGTCACAAAGACGCCGCGCCCGGTGGCGTCACTGCGGCCCAGCGACCCGCCCAGCGAAATGGGCTTGCCGGTCACCACGCCGGTGGCGGTGCGGCCCACGTTCATGGAGTAGGTGTCCATCATCCAGGCCATGATCTGCGGGTTGGTGTTGACGTCGGGCGCCGGGATGTCCTTTTCTGGGCCGATAATCAGGCCGATTTCGGTGGTAAAACGCCGGGTCAGGCGCTCCAGTTCACCCTGGCTGTACTTGCGCGGGTCAATGCGGATGCCACCCTTGCCGCCGCCGTAGGGTACGTTTACAGCGGCGTTTTTGATGGTCATCCAGGCCGACAGCGCCATCACTTCGCTGAGGTTCACGTCCTGGTGGTAGCGGATACCGCCCTTGGCCGGGCCACGCGAGGTGTTGTGCTGCACGCGGTAGCCTTCAAAGTGGGCCACGCTGCCGTCGTCCAGGTGAATCGGCACGTCCACCACCAAGATGCGTTTGGGGCGTTTGAGCGTCTCTACCCAGTAGGCCAAGTTGCCCAGGTAGGGGGTCACGCGGTCCACCTGCTCCAGGAAAATCTCGTAGGGGCCGATGTTGTTGGGGTCCAGATAAGAGGGAATAGCGTGCTGAACGGGCTTGGACAGTGCTTGCGTTTGGTCGGTGCTCATGACAACTCCTTGCAGGGGAAGTGCAGAAAGGGAAGAGGGCTCAGGGGTAAACGCCGCGCATCTCGGTGGCGCTGGCAATCCGGCTCAGGGCCAGGGTATAGGCGGCGGTGCGCATGTCGGTGCCGTGCTCGTTCATCAGGGCCAGCACTTCGTCCAGTGCCCGGTCGATATGCTGCTCCACGACCTTTTCGATCTCGCCCTCGGTCCAGAAGAAGTTGGTGTGCGACTGCACCCATTCCACGTAGTTCACGACCACGCCCCCAATGGACGCGACCAAGTCAGGCAGCACGTGAATGTCCTTTTGGCGCAGGTAACGCTCGGCTTCGGGCAGCACGGCACGGTTGGTGGCTTCCACCAGGTAGCGGGCGCGCACGGTGTGGGCGTTGCCGGCGTTGACCGTGCCGAAGTCGTAGGCCAGGATCAGGGCGTCCACGTCCACGTCCAGTTCCAGCAGTTCCTCGCGGCTGATGCTCAGCCCGAACCCGCCAGGTCCAGACCGCTGCTGGCGTACACGGCCCCATCACGGTCGCTGACCGCCACGATGCTGGCGCCCTGGCCCTGCAGCAGCCGGGCCGCTTTGGACCCTACGTCCCCGTAGCCGAACACGGCGATGCGGGCGTTCCTGACGCCGCTGCCGTCCAGTTCCAGGGCGCGGGCGGTGACCATCGCGGCACTCTGCCCACGGGCGTCCTTGCTGCCGTACGAGCCGCCCAGCGCGATGGGCTTGCCGACCACCATGCCACTGATCGAGGTGCCCTGGCCTTCGTTAAAGGCGTCAAAAATCCAGGCCATGTTCTGCGAATCGGTGCCCACGTCGGGCGCCAGAATGTCCTCATTGGGCCCAAGCAGCTCGACCAGCTCGGAGGTGTAGCGCCGGGTCAGGCCCTCCAGCTCGTGGGGGCTGAGGGTTGCCGGGTCCACGTCCACCCCGCCCTTGGCGCCGCCCAGCGGCAGGTCGGCCACCGCCGCTTTGAGGGTCATGATGGCGGCCAGCACCTCGCATTCGTGGCGCGAGAGGCCCTCACGGAACCGCACGCCGCCGATGCTGGGGCCACGGGCATTGGAGTGCACCACCCGGTAGCCCTGAAAGACCCGGACCTCGCCGCTGTCCATCTTCAGGGGCAGGTTGATCTTGACGCTGCGGCGGGGATATTTGAAGTAGGCGAGGGTATGATCCGTCACCTCGCAGTACGGCAGGGCTTCTTGAAGCTGTTCCATCAGCCCCTGCCAGTTGAGTCCTGAAACCCTCATCTGGGCCTCCTTGGGAAAAAGAAAATGGGATGGCGTGCAACATGAACCTGCCTTGGCCGCAGCGGGAAGCGGGGGCCCGGCCTGGTCTCCGCGTAGCTCGGATCATCCGGTTTCCGCGCAGCTGGGCCAAAGAGCAGATTCATAGTGACGCTATGAGCATACACGCTCATTGCAAGGTTGTGGCCCTGACCTGCGTCCACACTTGCTGGCTGCTATTTCCGCGCTGACATCTGTATTTTTTTGCTGTCTGGCGCGGGCGGCTTGGTGGCGCTCGGGGCAGGGAAAGCCGCCGGAACAGGGCCGCTATGCACCACCGATACACAGCCCGGCGTCACGCTGCCCGGTCTTCTCTTTGGTCTTCAGGCCACCGGGCCAGCCCTTTAGCTCACCGGGGCAAGGCGGTCCAGCAGCGCTTCCAGTTCCCGGCGGGCGGTCGAGGCCGGCAGGTCAAGCAAGGCGGCGCGGGCCAGCTCCAGCCGGCGCGTGACCTCGCGCCAGCCTGCCTCGGTGGCGCCATAACAGGCACACAGGGCCTGCACCCGCGCCAAGTCGCCCGCCTGCGAAGCGCGGCGCAGCAGAATCTGCCGCACCTCCTCCCCGGCAGGGGTGTCCAGCAGGTGCAGCACGGCGAAGGTGGCCTTGCCCTCGCGCAGGTCGCTGCCGACCGGCTTGCCCAGATCTTCTTCGCGGCCCAGCAGGTCCAGCAGGTCGTCGCGCACCTGAAAAGCCATGCCCAGTTCGCGCCCGTACTGGCGCAGGGCCGCTTCGTGGGGGGCGGGTGCACCCCGCAGCAGCGCGGGGGCGGCGGCGGCCAGTTCCAGCAGCGCCGCCGTCTTGCCGTAGATGATGCGCCCATACTGCTCGGGTGTCGGGTTGCCATAGGCCGCCACCTGAAACTGCAGCACCTCGCCTTCACAGATCACGCTCGCCACTTCCCCAAAAGCGCGGGTCAGCCGGGCCGTGCCGGGCAGTTCCGAGAGCAGCATCAGCAGCCGCGCCAGCATAAAGTCGCCGCTCATCACACTGACCACGTTGCCGTAGCGCCGAAAAGCAGCTTCCTGACCGCGCCGGGTATCGGCGTCGTCGATCAGGTCGTCGTGCAGCAGCGAAGCCGAGTGCAGCAGCTCGATGCAGATCGCCAGGGCCAGGCTGTCCGGGTCGGGGGCGTCTGCGGGCAGGGCGGCCGAGTGGTCAGCCGGAGATGGAGGGGTGCCCGGTGCCTGAAGAGTGTCCAGTGCCTGAGCCGCCAGCAGCGTCACCAGTGGGCGTAGCCGCTTGCCCCCCGCCGCCACCAAGTCTTCACCGATCAGCTCGATAAATTCTACGTCTGAACGCAGCACTTCGCGCAGCCGCTGCTCGAAGGCCGGCGGCAGGCCAGCGCCCAGTACGCCGGCAGCGGTGCTGGCAGAAGGGGCCACAGAAGCAGCAGGCTGGGAAGGGCTTGGAGGCGGGTTCATGCCCGGCCAGTATAGGAAATGAGCACCGTGCCCAATCGGGATGACTGCCCCTTTGGGGCCGGTTGCTGGCGGGCTAGAGCGGTAGGCCGGCCCGGGCGGGATAGATATCCCTGCTGCTGACCACGCCTGAACATGCTAAAAATAGGGTCATATGGAAAGTGTCGTCGCTCTGTTTCAAACTCCCCAGCAGGCTGCCCGGGCCCTGCAGGTTCTTGAGTCGCGCGGCTTTGACCGTGACCACCTGGCTTTTGCCTGCACCAACGCTGTGGCGCAGAGCGAGGTGGCCAGCGCCACCGGCATCAGCCCCGAAGAGGGTGCCCCGGCCGGTGCGGGTGGGGTCATCAAGGGCGCCATCATCGGTGCGCTGGCGGGCCTGGCCCTCACGGTGCCGGTGTGGATTTTGCTGGCCATGATTCCCGCCACCCGGATTTACGTGGACGGCGGCATGTACGGCGCACTGTTTGGCCTGCTGGGCGGCATGACCTTGGGCGGCCTGTTCGGGGCCATCTCGGGCTCGGACCACGGCGATTACGTGCGCCTGCTGCGCGGCTTCGGTATGCCTGCGCCTCACGCCGAGCGTGTGTATGACCGCATGAAAGACGGCGAAGTGCTGGTTATTGCCCGCAACCATGACCTGAGCCGCACCGCCGAAGCTTCCAACATGCTGCGCCAGATGGGCGCCATGTCGCTGGAAAGTGTGGACACCGCCGGGCAAGCTGCTGGTGACGAGATTCCCCTGCAAAGCGAAGGCCGCGCCGACCGCGCCGCGCAGCAGGCCAGCGAGGGCATGGGTGCCGTGAACACCACCCCCGCCGAAGGGGCACGCAGCGAAGCCGAACAAGTCGAAACTGGCCGCGGCCGCCACTGAAGCTTGTAGCGCCCGCTGGTCAGCGGTCTGACGGCCAGCGTCAAAGACGAACTTTCCAGCAATACATGCAGGAGGGAGCCACCTTGAGCAGGAGGTGGCTCTTTTTTATGGCGGCAGGCTGTTGCAGCGGGTTGGGGCGCAGGGCACCGTTCCCGGCCGCTGGGACCTGGCCGCCGGGAACGGTGCTCTATGATGCCCTTTATGCCGCGCCGCCCTGCCCGCTCTTCCCATAAACCCCGCCGCCCACAGCACGCTGTGCCGCGTGGCAATCCTGCCGACTGGCCGCTGTACGAAGCCGAGGTGCTGCGCGGCCTGGAGGAGGTGGCCCGCACCGAACTGAGCGCGGTGCGTGGCCTGGACGTGCTGTCGGCGGGTGACGAAGCCGTGCGCTTCCGCTATGCAGGCGACCTGGAGCGCCTGACCCGGCTGCGCAGCGTGGTGGCGGTGTACGCGGTGCGGGCCTGGGACGTGCCCCGGCCCCGTGGCCTGCTGGGGCACCAGCAGCTGGGCGAGCTGACCGACTGGCTGCGCGGTGTGGTGGCCGGGGGCGGGCACGGTTCGCTGCGCGTATCGGCGGCGGGGCGCGAAACCGAGGTGATGGAGCGCCTGACCACCGAGATCGCCGAGGCGCTGAACTTGCCCCACCAGCCGGAAGACGGTGAACTGCGGCTGCGGCTGCGCCCGGCAGTCAGCGGCGCCGGCTGGGAAGTGCTGGCCCGCCTGACCCCCCGGCCGCTGTCGGCCCGTGACTGGCGGGTGTGCAACCGCGAGGGTGGGCTGAACGCCACCATCGCCTACGGGGCCCTGGCCCTGGCTGGCCTGCGGGCCGCCGACCGGATTTTTAACCCGATGTGCGGCAGCGGCACCCTGCTGGTTGAGCGCGCCCTGATGGGGCCGTACGAGGCGATGGTCGGGGTGGATATTGACGCAGGCGCCGTGGCCTGTGCCCGCGCCAACCTGGAAGCCGCCGCCCGCAGCGTGGAAGTGGCGCAGGTGGACGCCCTGAATACCGGCCTGCCGCCGCGCTCCTTTGACCTGATCCTGGCCGACCTGCCCTGGGGCGACGACATCGGTACCCACGGAGGAAACGCCGAACTGTACCCGGCCTTCCTGAGCGAGATGCACCGCCTGTGTTCGCGCACCGGGCGGCTGGTGGTGATCACTCACGAGCTGCGGCTGTTCGAGCGGGTACTGGCCGACTCGCCCTGGCAAGCCCGCGAGCTGGCGCAGGTATACAGCGGCGGGCACCACCCCAAGATCTACCTGCTGACCCGCTGAGAGCGCTTGCCGCCCCAACCGTTTCATCTGAAGTGACAAGGCCCGGGCAGCGCGGCGTGTATCCGTGGACGGGTCAGCGGGCCGCTGGCGGGCACGGGGGACAATTCGCGGGCAGAGGCCCCTCTAGACTGCTTCCATGACGACCGGCCCCATGACTCCCCATTTCACCTGGCTCTCCCGGCGGCGCGGAGCGCTGCTGCCCCTGCTGTTGCTGCCCGGTCTGCTGGTGGGCTGCCAGACTCCAGCGCAGGAAACGGCCACGTCCACTGCTGCCCAGAGTTCTCAGGCTTCTCAGGCCGCCACGTCCGAGGCCAGCGCCGGCTCCAGTGCCCATGCCGGCCACGACATGGCTTCTCAGGCCACGGCGTCCGCGCCTGTGATCGCTGGCAGCGCGGGGGCCTTGCCGCTGGAAGTCGCCTCCGCCACCGTGACGGCGGTGCCGCCCAGCTTGGGGGACACGGCCGCCTACCTCACGCTGCGCAACCCCACCGATGAGGACATCGTCTTGGTGGGCGCCTCTACCCCTGCGGCCGGTCACGCCATGCTGATGCAGACCATGACCAGCGCGGACAGTGGCACCAGCATGAGCGGCATGGTAGAAGTGCCCAGCCTGACCGTGCCAGCCGGCGGCGAGCTGAAGATGGCGTCCGGCGGTGACCACGTGATGCTGATGGGGCTGACGCAGCCGCTGGAGGAGGGCCGCGAGGTGGCCCTGACCTTGCAGGCCCAGGATGGCCGCACGCTGGACCTCCGCGCGGCGGTGCAGCGGCCATGACCCGCTCCGGTGGCACTGTGCCTGAACAGCCTGGGGAAGCGGCCACCCCGGCCCGGCCCTGGCAGCACTCGGCGCTGCTGGCGCTGGCGGCCGTGGCGCTGGTGCTGGGTGTGGCGTGGGCGGTGGCCCGGTCGCAAAGTGCCTACCCCTTTTACGGGTCGGTGGTCAACCGCGCCGAACCCGCCCTGACCTTTGCGGGCACCGACGGCTCCGGTCAGCCCTGGGCCCTGCAACCGCTGGGCAAGCAGACCCTGCTGTTTTTTGGGTTCACCTACTGCCCCGACATCTGCCCGCTGACCCTGAAATATCTGGACGAAGCGCGTGAGCGCCTGACCCCCGAGGAGCGCCAGCAGGTACAGGTGGTCTTCGTTTCGGTAGACCCGGACCGTGACAGCCCCGAGCGCATCCGCGAGTACGTGGAGTATTTCGGGGAAGGCACCGGGGTACATATTCCCGAGCCGGAGCTGAGCCGGGTGGCGCAGGCTTACGGGGTCGCTTACGGGCGGGTGCCGGTGGACGGGCCGCTGAAATACCAGATCAATCACACCACCGCCACCTATCTGATTGACGCCAGCGGTTACACCCGCGTGATGTGGGACTACACCCAGCTGCCCGATGTAGACCGCATCGTGCGCGACCTGCGCTATGTGATCAACAATCCGCGTGAGCCGCAGCCGGGCGCGTCCTTGCCTGCGGGCTTTACCCCGGCGCGTCCCGGCGCTGCTCCGCCCTTTGCCCCTCTGGCGGTAACCCCATGAACCTCAGCCCCACCCTGACCGACCTGCTGACCCTTACCTTTAACCCGCTGGTCTGGGGGCTGCTGGCCCTGGCCGCCGCCGCCTACTTCTGGCCGTTTGTGCGTGTCCGCCGCACGCCGCAGGGACGCCAGCAGTGGCCGGTATGGAAAGCCATGCTGTTTGTGCTGGGCCTGCTTAGTGCGCTGTGGGCGCTTGATTCCAGCGCAGCTGTGTATACCCTCAACTCTATGGCGCTGTACATGGTGCGCCTGATGGTGCTGGCCGAACTGGTGCCGCCGCTGGTGCTGCTGAGCTTGCCGCGCGGTCTGGTCATCAGCCCGCAGTCGGCGGTGGGGCGCGTGCTGAGCGTGCTGCTTGACCCGTGGGTGGCGTTCGCGGTGTGGACCGCTGTGATTTTGTTCTGGAACGTCCCCGCCGGGTTCAATGCCAGCATCGTGACCAACACGGCGGCGATTTTGCTGCCGGCGCTCTACCTGATCAGTGGCACCATGATCTGGGGGGCCATGCTGCGGCCCTTTCCCACCCTTCAGCCGGGCACTTTTGGCAAGCGCGGCTGGTTCGGGTTTCTGGCCGCCCTGCCGATGATGTCTATCGCCGCGTGGTGGCTGTACGCCCGCGAGGTGCTGTATCAGCCGTATGTGGGCGCCGTGTGCCTGTGGAACCTCACCCCGCTGCAAAATCAGCAGATCAGCGGCTGGATCATGATGCTGGCGGGCCTGCCGGCGCTGGGGCTGGCCGTGCTGCAACTGATGGCCTGGCTGGTTGAGGTGTCTGATGGCGGTGGCGGTGGCGGTCGAGGGAGCGGCAGCGGCGGTGGGCGAAAGCCGCAGCCGCGTGCCCAAAGCCTTTAGCCCCAGGCTGCATGCGCCGGAGCCGGCAAAGAGCGTCACCATGAGGAATCTTTCAGTGCGCCGTCAGGGCAGGGGAGATTCCTTTGCCTATGATGGACCTACTTATGAATATTGAAGAACTGTTTCGCAGTCAATTTGGCCCTGAGAGTGCCCGTGAGCTGGGGCAGGTTCTGGGGCTGGAAGCCCAGCAGGCCTCCCGGCTGCTGGACCGGGCTGTGCGCTCGCAGCTTGAAGCGCTCGCCCAGCACGCCAAGAGCGACAGTGGCCGCGCCCAAGTGCTGGACGCCATCGCCAACTTGCCGCGCTTCCGTGATGTCAGGCAGGCCCTGACCGAGCAGGGCGGCGCCGCCTCGCTGCAACTGGCCGGTGAACTGCTCAGCCCGGCACTGCTGGGCCATGACCAGGCCGACCAGGCCGGGCAGCTCTCCCGAGTCGAGGGAGCGCCGCAGCCCGCCATCGCGGCCCTGATGAATATGTCGTTGCCCCTCCTGCTGAGCTTTATCGGCCAAGCTGGGGTGAATGAAGGCAGCATCGTGGGCATCATGTCCACCATCCGGGCGGGTGGAGTGCGTCCCCGCGCCGCCGGCGGCTCTTATGTGGCCCGCGCCGCTGCCGCCAACGCGCCGCAGTTTGTGGATGGAGGGCAGCCCGCTGCCGGTGAGACAAAAAAGTCCGCTGACGCCGCACCGGGAGCGGCCGCCCATATGCCCAGCGTGCCTGAGCAAGACCAGATGGCTCAGGCTGCGCCGGCAGCCCCCCAGCCCGAGCCCGAACTGGCGCAGGACACTGATTATTCCAAATCCAGCGTGGTTTCTGCCCTGCTGGACGGCGCCCATGTTCCCGCGCCGGGGGCTGTGGCCCCCAGTGCCCCCGCCGGAGTCCCCGCCGCTTCGTTGAAGGAGAACCCCTATCGCCCGGAAGAGTCGGCCCAGGCCGCGCCTCCCCAGCCCGAACCCGAACTGGCGCAGGACACCGATTACTCCAAGTCCAGCGTGGTTTCTGCTCTGCTGGACGGGGCAGAGGTGACTGAAACGGCGGCGACTCCGGCTGCCCACCCCCAGCCCGCGCAGGCCCAGCCGGTGCAGCCCCGGCCCACCCCACCGCAGGTGGCCCAGGTTGAGCAGGCGCACCCCGAAGCTGCCCGACCCCAGGACTCCGGGGTGCAGGCGGTACCCGCTCAAGCAGCCCCCAAGCCAGCCCCCGAGGCCCAGGCTCCGGTCACTCGGCCTACCCTCTCCAAACCCAGCCCCAGCGCTGCTTCGCCCGAAGCGTTGGCGGCAGCCGCCGCAGCTGCGGGCGTAGGGGCCGGCGCCGTGCGGCCGGTAGCCGTCCAACCACGACCGCAGGCACAGCCCCAGGCACAGGCACAAGGACAGGCGCCGACCCCGCCGAAGCCCCAGCCAGCGGGCGGCAGTCCCTGGAAATCGGCTCCGCCAGTGGTGATCGGGGGGCAGGCATCCCCGACCGCTGCCCGTGCCCCCCAGGCCGTGCCTGTCCAGCCTCAGGTGGCGGGAGCGGGCGCTGCGCCGGACCAGCCGGTTGGCGGCAGCCTGACGGCCGACAGCCTGAGCGCCCACTTCCGCGAGCAATTCTCGGCAGAAGGCATAGGCGCCCTGGCCGAAGCTGCCGGGTTCAGCCGGCGTGACGCGGGCCGGGCCGTGCAGGGGACCAGCGCCGTGCTGCTGAGCGCTCTGGCCCAGAAGGGCCGCGACCAGGCCGGCGCCGCCGAGCTGCTGGAACTGAGTCAGGATTTTGGCCGTGTCGTGGCGGATGACGGCCACCTGAACACCGGCCTGCTGGGCAACCGTGCCGAACTGGGTGCCCTGGAAGTGCGTGGCCTGAGTGTGCTGAGCCGCCTGCTGGACAACCCCGGTCAGGTGGGTGGCCGCCTGGGCACCGCGCTGGGCACGTCCGGCGAGCAGGCCGGCCGCCTGCTGGCCCTACTGACCCCCTTTGCGCTGGGTCTGCTGGGCAGCCGCGCCCGCGCTGGCAACCTGGACGCCGCTGGTCTGAGCCGGGTGCTGGGCGGTCTGGACGCTGCGCGCTTGCAGGGCCTGCTGCCCGAAGGCCTGGGGACCCTGAAGTCGCTGCTGGGCATGCAGCTGTACGGCGCTGCACCCAAAGAGCGGGCCACGCTGCTGGAAACCAAACAGGCCAAAGCCGCCCCAGCCGTGCCCGAAACGGTGGTGGCCGACCGCCCAGCGGCACCTGTGCAGCCGATGACCCCCGAGCCGCCCCGCACGGTCACGCCGCCTCCGGCTCCACCCGAGCGGCGCGGCGGCTTTCCCTGGTGGCTGCTGCTGCCGCTGCTGGCAGGCCTGATCTGGTACTTCACCCAACAGCGCCCCGAGCAGCCGCTCCCAGCCCCGACGCCGACCGAGCAGACCGGGGCACCGACCACCCCCGCCGCCGCCCCGGCAACGGGCACTTTTGCCGTGACCGAGCCAGCGGCGGGCAGCACGGTCACGGCCAGCGGCTTTAGCCTCAGTGGCACGGCCACGCCGAATGCCAGCTACCGCTTGCTGCAAGGTGGCACCGAAGTGGGCACCTTTACCGCGGATGCCGAGGGTCGCTGGACGGCAGACGTAGCGGGTGCGCCGGCGGGCGAATACACCTATAGCGTGCAGGGCGAGGACGGCACCGAAGTCGCCAGCTTTCCGCTGACCCTGGAATAACCCCCTGGCGCATCCCCTCTCGGCACCACCCAGGCCCCAACCGTTTGAATGTCAGGCGCTCTCCCAAGTGGAGGGTGCTTTTCTTTTGGGGATCCGGTTGTTGCTTAGAGCCTGGGTGCGTGGGTCATAAGAGTACCGGACACTTGTCGGCCACCAGGGCTTTCGGCAGCTCAGTCACCGCGGCCACTCTGCCGC
>JAUNHF010000243.1 GCA_030524065.1 Deinococcus sp. | reverse complement strand
CTTGCCTACTGGGACGCCAAAATGACTAGCCGCGAAAAACTGCAAGATGTCAGTTGACCGTGCCTACGCCGGCGCTGCGGCCCAGACCCTGCACCTGCACATCGCTGTAGCGGCCGGGCAACTCCACGATGATCCAGGGGCTGGTCAGGGCCTGCGTGGTCAGCATGTCGGCGCCTGGGGCCCTTTCACGTACCTGCACGGTCACGCGGCCGCCCGACACGTCTACCCCTTCCAATTCCAGCGAGTAGCCGCCGGTGGAGCGGGTGCCCATAAAGATGCCTACCAGGGTCTTGCCGTTCAGGGCGGGTACGCTGGGGCGCGAGGACTGGCGGCCATAGGCCAGGGCGTACAGGGCTTCGGCCTGGGCGGCGGTGGTTGCCACCTGCACCGTAGGACCACTGGCGGCGGCGTTGTTGCCTTTGTCCAGCACGGAGTAGGTCATGGTTCCTCCGGGAATGGGAGCGGTGGAAGGAGACGTGGCCGGTGCGCCGGTAGTACCCACCCGCGCCACGCTAAGGGCGGTCAGACGGCGCTCCTGCGGCTCGGGAGATACGGTCAATGGACGGTCAGGCACGCTGCTGCCCGACAGCACGCCCACGGCCAGCGCTCCTTGGCCCGACAGCGAACGGGTCAGGGTGGCCGCCTCGGCCGGGGTCAGCTCACCAGCCCCTTGCAGGCCCGAGACGGGCTGCGCCGAAATGGCAGATCCCGCCGTGGCACTCAGCAGGTACCAGTTGCGGCCATCGGTGTAGTACAGCTCAGAGATGCCGCCGGCACTGGATACATCAAACAGGCCCTGCGCGGTGCGGATCACCTTGGGCTGGCTGACGGTGCCGCTCAGCGCACTCTGGTACACGCCGGCACCATTGACGGTCAGGGCGTTGCCTGAGGTGCCGCTTGCCTGGGCCAGCTGCACCAGCTGCCCACCCAGGCTGACCTGGGCACTCTGGCCGGCGCTCAGGTCACCATAAACCCAGGTCAGGCGCTGATTGCCCGCCCCATAAAGCAGCGCTTCGTGTACGCCCAGGCCCGCCGGACCGGTGGCGGCGCAGCCGCTCAGCACACCCATTCCCAGAGCCACCAATGACATGTTTCGGTTCATAAGGTCCAGGCTAGTGCAGCCATGTGATGCCGGGCTGAACCGTGCTTGGGGACACCTTATGGATGTAGGCCACCCTTGCCAGGAAGACAACTCGGAGCAGCGGGAACCGGCCTTAACGGCGGGAGCTGGAACGCCGGCGCCCCCCGGCCGTGACTGCCGCACCGGCCAGCAGTTCGCGGGCGTGGTCCAGCGCGGCTCCCGAAGTCTGGCCGCCCAACATGCGGGCCAGCTCGGCTTCGCGCTCGGCCTGGTCCAGGCGGCGCACCCGGCTGACTGTGCGGCCGCCCACCACTTCCTTTTCTACCCGGTAATGGTGATCGGCGCGGGCTGCAATCTGGGCCAGGTGGGTGACCACCATCACCTGGCGCTCGCGGCCCAGCTGCGCCAGTTGCTCGGCCACCGCCACCGCCGCTGCGCCGCCGATGCCGGCGTCCACTTCGTCAAAAATCACCACTGGGGTTTCTGCGCCCACCACCGTGCTGATGGCGAGCATCACCCGCGACAGCTCGCCGCCCGAGGCCACTTCGGCCAGTGGCCCCATGTTCTCGCCGGGGTTGGCGCTAAACAGCAGGGTCACGTCGCTCAGGCCTGCGCCCCCCGGCTGGGGCAGTGGCGTGAGGCTGAATTCCAGCCGGGCGTGCGGCATCCCCAGCTGGCGAATCACGGCCAGCAGGTTGGCCGCCAGCGGGCCAGCCGCCTTGCTGCGGGCCTCGTCCAGGCGCCCGCCCACCTTCAGCAGTTCGGCATAAAGACGCTCCACCTCGCTTTCCAGGTCGCCGGCGTCCTCCTGATCCTGCATCAGCCCGGCCAGCTCGGCTTCGGCCTTTTCGGCAAAAGCCAGCACGTCGCTCAGTTCGGGGCCATATTTGGCCTTGAGGCGGCTCAGGGCAGCCAGCCGCTCCTCGGTCTGCGCGGTCTCCTCGGGGTCGGGGGCGCTGCCTTCAGCGATGGCGCGCAGTTCGGGCACCAAGGCTTCTACGGCGTCCAGGGCGGCGCGCAGTTCTTCCAGCAGGGCTTCCGAGGCCTGATCGTAGCGGGCTCCAGCCCCCAGGGTCTTGATGGCCGCCTGCATCAGTCCCTCGGCGCATATCTCGCCGTCAGCCAGCAGATCCAGCGCTCCGGCGGCGGCCCCGGCGATGGCTTCTTGGTGGGTCAGGCGCGACAGCTGGGCGCCCAGCGGCTCTTCCTCGCCGGGCTGCGGGGCCACCGTGCGAATTTCGGTGATCTGATACTCCAGCAGGTCCAGCAGGCGGGCACGTTCCCGCTCGCCGGTCCGCAGCCGCTCCAGCCGGGCGGCGGCGGTCTGCCACGCTGCGTAGGCACTGGCGTATTCCGCCGCCGTCTCCAGGCAGCGCCCATCCAGCAGCCGGCGCTGCGCCGCGTGCGACAGCAGGCTGACGGCCGAGTGTTGCCAGTGGATGGTCAGGCGCTCGGCCGCCCAGAGCGACAGCTCGCGCACCGCCACCACCTCGCCGTTGAGCCGCGCCACCGAGCGGCCCTGGCGGCTGACTCGGCGGGAACTGACCGTCTCGTTCTCGTCGCTGCGGCCGCTTCCCGCCCAGAAGCCAGTCACCAACAATTGATCCTCGCCGCGCCGGATCAGGTCGGGCTTGGCCCGCTCGCCCAGCAGCAGGCCCAGGGCGTCCACGATGATGCTTTTGCCGGCTCCGGTTTCGCCGGTAAAGACGCTCAGGCCACCGTCCAGATCCAGGTCCAGCGTTTCGATGGTTGCCAGCGACTGCACTTCGAGGCGGGTAAGAGAAGGGGCCAGGGCCGCGCGGCGATTCACTGGGTCAGTTTAACGCAAGTGGGCGGGTCGCCCAGAAGCCCGGCGCTCACATTGGGCGCGGCCCCAAGAGGTGTGTAGAGAGAAACTTAGAGATTTGGCCGCTCTCATGAGCAAATGGTCTAAACTGGCTGGCGTTAAAGGAGTTGATAGACATGGCTAAAAAATCTGGAATTTCCGCGTCCAATCTGGTGCTGATGGGCGGTCTGGCTGCGCTGCTGCTGGACCGTAACCTGCGTGACCGCGTGGTGGGCACCACCCGCTCCGCTTACGGCCACGGCCGCGAACTGCTGGAAGACGAAGTGATGCCGGCGCTCAGCGTGGCCGCTGTGCAGGCCGAGCGCGGCGCCCGCCGACTGGCCCGCG
>JAUNHF010000242.1 GCA_030524065.1 Deinococcus sp. | reverse complement strand
GAACTGAAGTTGTCACCTACTGAGGTGGCAGCGAACCTTGTTCCAACCTCGTCCCGCCGCACCGTCAGCCTCGTGACACTTCTTCGCAACCCTCCTGGTAATCAACAATCCTCTGCCGGGGCCGCAGCCGGGCAGAGGATTGTTGGCTGGCCGTGGCCGCAGCTCAGGCGATGGTTTCCCGCACCACCTTGACCACGTTCGCCACGCTGAAGCCCAGCTTTTCCAGCACCACTTCACCGGGAGCCGAAGCGCCGAAGCGGTCCAGCGTGACCAGACCGCCTTCCGTGCCCACCCACTCGAACCAGGGCTGGCTGGCGGCGGCTTCAACGGCCACGCGGGGGGCACGGCCCAGCACCTCGCGGCGGTAGTCCTTGTCCTGCTCGCGGAACAGCTCGAAGCACGGCATGGACACGACGCGGGCCGCCACGCCCTCGGCGGCCAGAGCTTCGGCGGCGTCCAGCGCCAGTGCCACCTCCGAGCCGGTCGCCAGCAGGGTCACGGCGGCGTTTTCGGCTTCACGGACCACGTAAGCGCCCCGTTTCACGCCGGCATGGTTGGCAGGCAAGACCGGCAGGTTCTGGCGCGAGAGAATCAGCGCGGTGGGGCCTTTCTTGTATTCCAGGGCCAGCGCCCAGGCGGCGGCGGTTTCGTTGGCGTCGGCGGGGCGGAACACGTGGGCGCCCGGTACGGCCCGCAGCATCGCCAGCTGCTCCACCGGCTGGTGGGTGGGACCGTCTTCGCCCAGGCCCACGCTGTCGTGGGTAAGCACATAAGTCACCGGCTGCATTTGCAGGGCGCTCAGGCGGTAGGCCGGCTTGAGGTAGTCGCTGAACACCATGAAGGTGCCCACCAGTGGGCGCAGGCCACCGTACAGGGCCATGCCATTGGCGGCGGCGCTCATGCCGAACTCGCGTACCCCAAAGTACACGTTGCGCCCGGCGTAGCTTCCCGCCTGCATGTGCTCAGAGTCATTGATCGCCGTCTTGGTGCTGCCCGACACGTCGGCCGAGCCGCCCACCAGCCCCGGCACCAGCGGAGCCAGCGCATTAATCACCTCGCCGCTGCTGGAGCGGGTGGCCTGCGCCTTGCTGCCCGCTTCCCACTGCGGCAGGGCCTCCCAGAGTCCTTCCGGCAGCTCGCGCTCCAGCAGGTCATCTACCTCCTGGCCCAGTTCGGGGAACTCGGCGCGGTAGCGGTTCATCATCTCTTCCCACTCGGCCTGCTGCGCTGCGCCGCGCTCCAGGGCGCTCATGTGTTCGGCCACTTCGGCGGGCACGGTAAAAGCGGGGTGGTCCCAGCCCAGCGCCCCCTTGGTTTCGGCCACGCCTTCAGCGCCCAGCGGCTCGCCGTGCGCCTTGGGGGTGCCCGCACGCGGGCTGGCGTACCCGATGACGGTATGTACCTGAATCAGGGTCGGCTTGGCGGTTTCGGCCTGGGCCTGCTCGATAGCAGCGGCAATCGCCCCGACATCGGTGCCGTCTTCCACCTTCAGCACCTGCCAGCCGTAGCCCTCAAAGCGCAGGCGCATCCGCTCGGAATCGGCTTTGGCGACCATGGTGTCCAGCTGCACTTCGTTGTCGTCGTGCAGCCAGATCAGTTTGCCCAGGCCCAGGTGCCCGGCCAGCGCGGCGGCCTCGTGGCTCACGCCTTCTTGCAGGTCGCCGTCGCCGCAGATGGCGTAGGTGTAGTTGTCGAACACCGGAAAGCCTTCACGGTTGTAGCGGGCGGCCAGGTGAGCTTCGGCCATCGCCATGCCCACGGTCATCGCAATGCCCTGACCCAGCGGCCCGGTGGTGGCGTCTAGCCCATCGGTATGGAAGAACTCGGGGTGCCCCGGCGTCTGGCTGTCCCACTGCCGGAAGTTTTGCAGCTCCTGCAAGGTCATCTTGGGGTAACCGGTCAGGTGCAGCAGACTATAGATGAGCATAGAGGCGTGCCCTGCTGACAGCACAAAGCGGTCGCGGCCCGGCCAGCGGTGGTCGGCGGGGTTGTGGCGCAGGAAGCGCTGCCACAGGGTGTATCCCATCGGAGCCATGCCCAGCGGTGCGCCGGGGTGGCCGGAGTTGGCCGCCTGCACCGCGTCTATGGCAAGCGTGCGAATGGTGTTGATGCTCAGCTGTTCCAGGTTCTGGTCGGACATGGGGTTCAGTCTAGCGGCTGCACGCCTGCCCAAAAGGCGCCAGCATTTACAGGCGCTTTGCTATACTGCTGCGGCGCCTGAGCGGGCATGACGCTCCGCGCATACCTGCACCCGTAGCTCAGTTGGATAGAGCGGCCCCCTCCTAAGGGGCAGGCCACAGGTTCGATTCCTGTCGGGTGCACCACGTACAGCACATTGAAGAGCCCCTGCTTGAGCTGGCAGGGGCGCTGTGCTTTGACACCGTATCTGACACCCCGACCAACGTTATGCAGGACAAATGGACACGGCAAAGGCGGGAGCGTGAGCAAGTCGGCCCAGAGCTGGGACAGGCTGTAGCGTTTCGCGGGGCACGGCTGACCGCGTGCTGCCCTTGAACTGCTACGGGCGGGTCATTCGCCGCCAGTTGGAGGGTGCGGGGTATAACCTGCACTACGTAGAGTTTGAGGCCGGGCATACCGTGCCGCCAGAGGTGCAGCGGGAGGCGCTGGCATGGTGGCTGGGGTGATTAGCAGTATGCATAAAAGTATGCGTGTTAGTATGCACCTATGACTTACCAGAATGCCCAACGTGTCACGGCGAGTCTGCCGCCGAACCTCGCTACCTTTCTGGACGAGTACCAGAAACGGACGGGTGTCAGTAAGAGTGAAATCATTGCCCTTGGCCTGAAATCTTTGCAGGAAAAACTGCTGGCCGAGGAATACGCCGCCTACGCTCAGTCAGGCGAATTTGCCGACCTCGAAACCGGCGACGGTCTGGATGATGAGAGCGACCAATGGCGCTAGGCGTGATTCGCAGAGGCGATATCCATCTTGTCAATTTCAGCCCTGCCAGAGCGAACGAAGCCGATAATATTCGCCCCGCCGTGATTGTAACCAACAATGCCGCCAACGCGCAGAACGTGGTGCTGACGGTGATTCCCCTCACCACCAATACCGAGCGGGTGTATCAGTTCCAGTTGCTGTTGCCCTACCAGCGCACTGGCCTTGACCATGACAGCAAAGCGCAGGTGGAGCAGATTCGGAGTGTGGCCCTCAGCCGAGTGAGGAAGCGGATAGGCCATGTGCCCGCCGACTTGATGGGGGAACTGGATGCCCGCATTCGCCTGCATTTGGCCCTG
>JAUNHF010000241.1 GCA_030524065.1 Deinococcus sp. | reverse complement strand
TCGAAATGGACGACCGCGCCTTTGTCACCGAGCTGGAAGTGTTCGCCACCAACCCCTGGTAAGTTGCGGCGTATTTTGGCCCTAGGCGCGAGCCTGTTGTCTGGCCGCCGACTTTGGTTGCGCAGACAGCGCCTCTCCGCCCCGGCGGTCATTGCCGCGCCTGTAGTTGTCCATTCCGCAACTCCGCCGGCCAGAGGTGCTGGGCTTGGTGTGGCCATACTCAGGGCTGGTCAACGAGGGCCTCGGCGCCGCTTGCGCAACCCTGCTGCCCCCGAACATTTCAGAGCCCGCCAAGCTCTCCTGGGGCGCGGCCCATGCGGGGTGCCCGCAGGGAATGAAGGGAACCGGGCCAGGGGCTGCTTAGCCCAGTTTGGGAAGGGTAAAGCTAAAGGTGGCGCCCTCGCCCAGGCGGCTCTGTGCGCTGACGGTGCCGCCATGCCGGGCCACGATACGGCGCACGTTCGCCAGGCCCACCCCGGTGCCCTCAAATTCGTCGGCGCGGTGCAGGCGCTGAAAGACCCCGAACAGCCGCTCGCTGTAGTGCGGGTCAAAGCCCACCCCGTTGTCATCCACGAACAGGGCCCATTCGTGCGGCCTTTCCTCGGCCCAGATCCGGATGCGGGCTTCTTCGCGGGTGCGGGTGTATTTCAGCGCATTGGACAGCAGGTTTACGGCGGCCTGGTGCAAAGTGGCATGGTCCCCGGTCACCTGCGGCAGAGGGGCCACCTCCCACACCACCCGGCGGCCTTCTTCCTCGGCTTCCAGCTCGCTTCTGACCTCGCTAATCAGGCTGCCCAGGTCCACCGGCCCCATTTTCAGGGTGGCGCGGGCGGTGCGCGACAGGTCAAGCATGGCGTCGATCAGGGTGTTCATCCGCGCTGTAGCGTCGTCAATCACGGTGAGGTAGCGCTCGGACTTGGGGTCCAGGTCAGCGCCCAGGGCGCCGCGCAGCAGCCGATTAAAGCCCATGATGTGCCGCACCGGCGTGCGCAGGTCGTGCGATACCGAGTAGCTGAACGCTTCGAGTTCGTCGTTCTGCTCCTGAAGGCGCTGGGTCTGCTCGGCCCGCTCCAGCGCCAGCCGCAGCTGATAGACCACCGTGTCCAGAATGGCGCGGTCTTCTTCGTTCCAGGGCTGCTCCCCGGCCAGCATGAAAGACAGAATGCCGCGCACCTGCCCGTCGGTCTTGACGGGCAGTGAAACGCTGGCGTGGCCGCTGGGGCCGCTGCCGTCCTGATACACAGGCTCGCCGCTCTGGTAAGGCATGCTCAGGTGGGGCGCGGCCGCAAACGGCTGACCGGCGCCCCACCGGCGGCTGGCTTCTTCATCCAGCTGCCCTGCTCCAACCTGTGCCCGCAGCTGCCAGACCCCGCCCTGCAATTCAAAATAGACCGATAGGGCGGCTGGCAGAAGGTCCAGCGCCACCTCCTGCGCCCGCTGAATCAGGCTGTAGGGGTCGGTGTCCAGCACCAGCTCGCGTGACAGCTCGGCAAAAGTGGACAGCACCTCGCTGCGCCGCTCGGCTTCCTGGCTGCGGGCTTCCAGGCGGGCGGCCTGATCGGCCCGCTCCAGCGCCAGCCCCAGGCTGCGTCCAATGGCGCCCACCAGTGTGCGGTCCTGCGGCGTCCAGCCCTGAGCGCTCCGGCGGCCAAACGCCAAAAAGGCGTGGGTCTTGCCGTACAGGGTCAGCGGCGCGCAGAAAACCATCCGGTAGTCCTCGGTGCCGGGCAGGCGGCGGCTTTCCAGTGTCCAGTCATCGCAAAAGACGGTGCGGCCTTCTTGCTGCATGGTCCGCAGCAGCGGCAGGTCGGGGTCCACCCCGGCACACAGGGCGGTCACCATCTCGGCGGGGAGCGCGGCCGACCAGCCCTGCCCCACCCAGCAGTTCCCCGCAAGGACGCAGTAGGCGCCGGCCCCATCGGGGAAATAGTGCACCAGCAGTTCCAGGGCCTGCTGCACCAGCTTGTCCACATCGTTTTCGGTGCCGGTCACTTCCGCAAAAGCCACGAACGCCTCGTGGGCCCGCGCTTCTTGCTTGATCTGCTGCGTGCGCTCGGCCAGTTGCCCCTGCAAGTCGGCCATCAGTCGGGCGCGGTCCAGGGCAATGGCACACTGCGCCGCCAGCGTCTTGAGAAAATGCCGCTCCTGCTGCGAGAACTGGTGAGGCTCCCTGAAATCCAGAATCAGGGTGCCCAGCGGACGCTGATCCAAAAACATGGGCAAGACCGCGTTGGCCACCGGGGCCACAGCGCCGGTCCGCTCTTCAAGCTCTGGATAGGCCCGGACCAGATCACCCTGGTGCTCGAAAAACAGCGCCTCGCCCCGGTGCAGCGCGTCGCCGGCCGGCACATTATCGGTCAGCGGTCCGGCCTGCCAGATGGTCTGCGCCCCTTCCTCGTAGCCACGGGTGGCGACGATCTCCAGGCACTCTCCGCCGGAGTCCACCAGCAAGACGGCGCCGGCAATCGCTTCTACGCCTTCTAGCGCGGGCTTGAGCACCGTCTGGAAGACTTCTTCCTGCGTCTGTGCAGCGGCGAGGCGCTCGGTCACGTTCTGCAGATGTTCGGTCAGGAGCAGCGGCCGGGAGGAGTCACCCGGAGCGGGAGCAGTCATATCCTCCACCATACCCTGCCGGGCGCCGCCGTGTGACCACTGGCCGGGGTCAGGGCCGCGCCCAGAGCGGCCTGCCGAGGGTGCATATCACTTGCAACCTTGCTTGCATTCTGCGCTATGCCTTCGCTAGAGTGGCGGGGCAGCAACAATTCGGTTGACAAGTTCCAGCGCCTGTTTTTTCTGCCAGGGGCCGGCCGCCCAGCGTGCGCCGTGTTCCGGGCAGGCAGGGTAGGGAGGCTTCATTGGCTACGCAGGTCAGAACATCGGACGTGATTGTGATTGGCGGCGGCATCATCGGGGCCGCCTGCGCCTTTCGCCTCAGCGAAGCGGGCCACCGGGTCACGGTGCTGGACCGGGGCGCGGCGCCGGGCCGGGGGTCGTCGGGCCGCAGCGGCGCGGGCGTGCGGGTACAGTTCTCCGAAGAGGTGAATGTGCGCCTGTCGTGGGAAAGCATTCAGGAGTATCAGCGCTTTCCCAAGCTATACGGGCGTGAAAGCGGCTATGTCCAGAACGGTTACCTGTTTCTGGTACCTGAAGAGGGCTGGGAGGCGCACGCGCAGGGTGTGGCCGTGCAGCAGGCGGTGGGCGCGCCGGTAGAGGTCATCTCACCGCAGGACGCGGCCCGCCATGTGCCGTTTATTCAGGAGGGCATCT